>JAFGXZ010000086.1 GCA_016936335.1 Fidelibacterota bacterium | reverse complement strand
TCATGTTGTCGCTGATCGCCAGTTCGGCACCTGACGCATAATCATCAAACAGGACGAAATTCACCAAAACTTCGGATGCCCTAAGAGTGTTCATACCCCAGATTTTGATATAACCAGATTCACTGGTATCGGCCACACCGTTAACCACGACCGGTGTAAATTCAGTCAGATTGGTCACTTCAATCGTGTCGCAATCAGTACCCAGTCCAACAACGGATACAAAGAGCTGATAGGGAGCAGCCCATTCTCGGACTCTCATATTGATATTCAGTCTGAAGTTGGTTCCCTGAGTGGCAAATACCGGGCGTTTGGCCAGAAAACCATAACCGGCGTCGGTTATTTTCAAGGCCATGTCTTCAGATGAATAGGCAAAAGTTGTCCACTGGTTGGTTTCATCGTGTGCGCCCCAGTTGGCTAGATCTGAATCATCTTCAAAAGTTATCATCAGATCGTTATCATAATGAGGCAGGGCCAGGTTCCAGCTGGCAATCGTATTGTTCGTAGCCATCTGGAAGAGTGAGACCGTACCGTCAGGATTGACGCGGTATTGGAGATCGCCGGACACATTACCGTTGGAACGTTCAAAGTTCCCGGCTTCAGCTAAACCCCAGAAAATCGGGTTCGTGGGATCTTCGGTAATATCATAGACTTTGACTTTCCGGCGGTTACCCTCGCTGTGATTGGTATTCATGGCCAGCAGAATTTCGCCGTGAGGACCGACGATCTGTCGGACGTTACCAAAATAGCTGTCCAGGGTGGACAGGTCGGCTAAAACAGTACCGTCATTTTGAATCAGCGTGGCATTTTTCCAGGCCGCATTGATCCAAAGTGTATTTGCATCAACAACACTGATACCGCCATTGGCAGCGCCGGCCGCAACCGGAATTTCAAATTCTTCTGCGAAATTGAGACCGTCGGTTGTACCAAATACCTTAATGACCGTTCCACCGTTAGCATTTGCATACAGTTTTGTATCGGTTCCGCTGCCATATATGGCCAATACGTCACCAAAGCGACTGGTCACCGCCTGTTGCAAAGCAACCGTCGGGATCGCTGTTTCATTTTCCCAGCGGTAAATTTTAAAATCTCCACCACTGGCCAGGTTACAGGCGTAGACAACGCCATTATCATCGGCAACGACTTTCATCAATGCGATACCATAAAATCCGCCAGTTACATTTGTCATATCAAGAGTATCGACAACCGCTCCGGTGCCGGCATCGAGAGCATAGATAAACATGCCGCCAGCACGTGATGCGATTAAAATATGATCCGTAACCGGGTTATATCCCATGCCGCGAGCGACGTCGGTACTGGAGGGGAACCAGCTGATGAAGCCGCCATCATGCTGCCATTCAGAAACCATATTGACCGGTTTTTCCGGAGTAATCGGAACTTCGAGGGTATACGCACAAAGCCCGTTATCAGTCATCATTGCAAAAACGCCAACGGTGCCATTACCATTGTCGATAAAAGCGATATCGCCAATTTGGTTTCCATTATTGGCAGAAGGACCGAAGGCCGGTGGGGTCATGCCCCAGTGCCGCCAGGCGTTGGGAATGCCGTCAGTCCATTCGAGAACCTGAAAACTCTGGGCGCTCCAGATCAGATTCTGGATGACAAACTTACGGTTATTGACCTCGAATGTGACCAGGGAGTTACCATCGCCGGCAATCCCGGTGCTGAATTGATCACCAAAAACACCATCTGGTGTGACATAGGTGATTTTCTGACCACTGCCGCTTAACAGAAAGTCATCAGTACCAGCGATAGGGGCAATTTTCGCCTGATTATCTGTCTTAACAAAGTTATCACCGCTGAAAGTAATAATTTCGGGAACGGGGTTGATGTCGCTGCCGTCCATGGTGAATTTGAACGCCCGCTTGCCCCACCAGCCGGAATCGACAAGGTAGAGCACCAGGGTACCGCTGGTATAGCTGCCCTGGACTGTGAATTTATCACCCAGTCTGAAATACTGGGAGCCGGTGGCCGTCGTGGTGTCCGGGAGAAACTCTAAAAGTGTATCCCGTGCTGCGGTAATACTATTCCACATATAGATGGTGACCGGTTTAACCGGCAGCCACTGACCATCATGACCAACGATCGAAGAGCCAAAAATGATTCCGTCAGCATCGACCTCGACGTCACCGATAGTGATAGCACTTTCATTGACAGTGTCGATACTGTCGGCAGTAGTAACGTCGATGACTTTAATTCCCCGTGATCGAAATGATCCCAGGAAGACTTTCCCATCAAATGCTGCAATACCCCGGACATCATCATCGGTAATTTTAAACCAGGCCGGAATATTACCGTCATTGACAGTATAAGCCCATTGAGTGCTTAGGACCTGTGCAAAGCCGGTTATGGCCAGACTCAGGATAAGCAGGATCAATAGCATTCGTCGCATGCGAACCTCCTTTTTTTGTTGTTTTTAGGAATTTACCATTATGTGTTTTTATTAAAGCATTAACAAGAATGTAAAGATGCTTTACTAACATTGTAATTATACTAAGGATTCCTATTTTTCGCAAGAGAAAAATGAAAAGCCTGAGGAATTCGTAAAATGGATAATTATAGAGGAGGATTATTGAATTTTAAATAAATTGTTACAATTTTCTTTGGGCCTATTTTTAATTGAATCAGATTTGTGTTAATAATAGGGGCTTTACAAACATAATTTTCTGCCAGGTCGGTGAGCATGCAGTCACTGATTTCAAAGTGTGAAATAATATTTCCGATAGCCGGAATGTTTGTTGGATTGTAGATTCGCAGAATAAAACCGGAATGGTCTTCGGACACTTTGAAAGAACTGAAAACCAATTGATCGGAATCTAACTTCAGAAATGATAATTCAGACGGCAGTCTGCCGGGACCGCTACCCATTTGTACAGATAATGGCATGTAGTTGAATTTAAATGCCTGTGAAAACACAGAACCATCATTCCAATCCTTTTTATGGGGGCAAAGGGCTATGTGATACTGGTGGCGTCCCAGGCATTGAGATCCTTTTTGATGGGAAAAATCCTGTAATGATGCCACAGGGATTCTGTATTCGAATGAGCGGAGCAGCGTCAGCGCCAGCGTTTGTTTGTTATCATTCAAAACCTCATACTCTTTTAATCCCTCAACCAGCAAAGCCATTCCATACTTACCGTTATTTAGATCGACGAAATGGTGCATTGGATAATCGTACATGGGCTGTTCAATCCAATCACTGGTATTCGGCCGGTCAATCCGACGTCTAACTACATCAAACTGTCCTTCACCATAGGAGTATTTAGCATCAATACCCATAGGAAACATGATTCTAAGACGATGTGATTCTGAATTGTTTTCTATATCAATCCTTAATTGAACATAATGGGAGTGTTGATTAAGAACGACATCGACAGTGAATGATAATGGACAGGTTTGTGGTCTTTTTTTCCGACGCTCTGTAAGATTTTTCGGTATTTGGATTGTATTGCTGACCCTGACAATTTTACGCAGTGCATTATCTTCGATGATCCGGATGCTGGACCGGCTGTCTTCAGTAGTAATTGTCGGTCCAATCGAGGTATGAACCCAGGCATGACCGGCTTCACCTTCGTCTAGAAAATACCCCAGATTTTTAAATTCTTTCCCGGTGTTTTTATCTGTGATATCCAAAGTACCGTTTGAATTAATTGAAATATGCAGGTATTCATTCTCAAGAACAGAGTTTTGCGCGGTTTTATTGATTGGCTGCTTGCTTCCGGATTTCTGAGGGACAGGATGAACGTGAAGTGTTTTAAAACCGCACGCAGGGATATCATTTACATCAATTAAAACATGATAACGGATCATTGAATAATATAATGGACGGTTCGTCAGGCTCTCCAGAATAGGTTCCTTGTTTGATCGATTAAGCACCTGTAACTGAAGATTCTGCCCGGAATCGGATATGGAAATATGCCCCAGATCCACTTCTTTTGGGATGTCAATAAAAGCTTCGATAATTTCGTTTCGTTTAAAAATCAGGGGATTTAACACGATAAGATTTAGCTGATGTTCCAGATTGATTTCTCTGCAAATATACTGGCAAGCGCGTTCTATAATACTGCGACTGATTTCATTACACTGTTTATTGCGGGCGACCATATCCTCATGCACCTCATCCAGACTGCAGCCACCAATGGAATCATGAGCCGAGTTTTGAAGCAACAGCTCCCAGGCTAGATCAAGAGATTTATCGCTGACATCAAGGCCAAGAATACCGGCAATACTGTTCAATGGTTCTGCGTAATACTGTAGCCATTTTTCCGATTCAAAGTTCATCTGTTTTAGATACATCCGTGCAGAAGTTGTATATCCGTAAAGATTACCGGAACGGTGATCGTACTGAGCACTGCGGCGCTCTCCTGTGACTAATGAAAGATCATTTCTTTGACACTCTTTTTGAAGTGCCTCGGCATAGTCTTCCAGATTGCTGTGAATGGCGACACCATCTTTTATGAATTGATTGATATCCCGAATGATTTTGGTGGTTATCGGATTGGGTCCGCTGGTGTCATGACCTTCGGCCCAAAAGATGTGACGAGTTGTAAAATCGTTCAATTGATCTTTGATGATTCGTTCAACTGCCGGTTTCAGATTTTCAATGTAATAGTGATCGGGAGTTTTTGTCAGACTGTAATCTTCATCGATAAATGCAGGATTGGCGAAGTGAAAAGGTTTTCCGCCCCGCTGCCAGTGAGATTTTATATCTGCAGGTTGTTCATTGTGCACAACCGGTCGATAAATATAGAAGTAAAAATTGTAGCGCGGCATCGTTGAGAAGCGTGAACATAACGCGTGGGTGCCGTCAGCACCTTCCCAGATAAATTCTGCCTTGGGACTGTCCAGGCTGTTGATTCCCCGGTAAAACATAATTACTGGTATATCGAACCCGGCATATATCTGGGGTAATTGAGAAATCTGGCCCCAACTGAATGGCGAATACCCAACCTTCATTACGTGGCCG
>JAFGXZ010000007.1 GCA_016936335.1 Fidelibacterota bacterium | reverse complement strand
TCGGCTAATGTATTTAATCCGGCGATGAGAGCCTGCGGGTTGCCGATCATGTTTACGGCAAAATCATCAGCCGCCCGTTCATTGGCCCGGGAATAGGCATTCTGGAGTGGCGCTGTGATAAACTGGTAAATCGTCAACAGGATGCCGATCAGTGGCAGGGCTGCAATTTGAGCCGGATTCTGCATATGAACCAGTTGCAACGCTGAATTGTACGCAATGGACACTAGAAAAAGTCCCAGGAACGTAATGAGAATGCCGACTGCCATTCCTTTCCACATGTGCTTGAGTTTATAATGTCCCAGCTCGTGAGCAAGCACAGCCAGAATCTCGCCGGTTTCCATATTATCCAGAAGCGTGTCCCCCAAAATCACCCGTTTCGATTTACCGATTCCCGTGAATGCCGCATTGGCCTTGCGGGTGGTTTTACTCAGATTAAACTGGTATACTCCTTCCAGCTGAAGTCCGACCTTTTCACAAAATGCCGATACATTGATTGCCAGTGATTTATCTTTAAGAGGTGAAAATTTATAGAAAAGGGGGAATAGCAGAACCGGAGCCAGCCGGGCGATAATAATGGAAAACAGCACCATTACAGTTCCCATCCAGAACCACCAGCTTTCCGGATACCGGCGTAAAAGAGTGAAAAAAATTGTAATGATAATCAGCATGATCGGATAAGAAATAAGAATTCCTTTCGTCTGTTCCCAGAGCCAGGAAAAAAATCGCTGATCGCTTAGTTGGTAGCGATGTTCGATGACAAATCCGGATAAAACTGTGAGTGGGAACAAGATAGCTGACTCAATAATTCCGATAACTGTAATGAATACAAGCAGCACCAGATAATCATTCTGAGTATGCATCCGGATAAATTCTTCGGTTCTGGTGGTAAAACCGCAAGTGACAATCCCGATTAAAAATCCCAAACCGATGATAATTTCGGCCGATGAAAGTAGAAGTTTTATCCGTTGATATTGTTTACTGTTTCTGGATTTTTTCGATGCATCTGCCTGAATAATATTCATTTAAAAAGTTCCCCAATAACAGGACCGTTGTCGATTTGACCCGTAGACAGTAGTAATCAGAAGAATTGAAAGAGTAGGTTTATACGAGCTTTCGCTTCATCTCTGCAAGCTTAACAACATGGTTCCGCTCTTCAGCGATTATTTTATCGATCAGACTATGTTCACTTTCCGGAACCAGACTTTTAATCTCCTGGTAATAATGAACCGTGTCCAATTCTTTGTCAATCGCAAATAAAAGAGCGACGTTTTTGTCATCGATACCGGTAATTTTGCTTTTAATATCAGTATCGGAAAATATCAGATTCTCAGTATAAGCCTCAAGATACGCCCGGTAATCTGCATTGCTGAACTCCGGCAACGTGACCGAACCCATCCGGGCTGCCAGTTTCTCAAAGGTTTCTTTATGCTTTACTTCCTCATTGGCAAGAAATGTAAACAGCTCTTTGACTTTGGGATCAGGAAGTGATTTGGCGGTTTCCCGATAGAAATATTCACCGTTGACTTCGATTTTTACGGCAAATTCGAAAACGTCTTTTACGGAAAAGAGAGACATAATTAGCTCCTATTATGAGTTATACAATAACCGGATGACGCGAATGATTTCATTCCGGTCTGAAATCAATGAAGAATTTAAGGATTATTCTTTTTCGAATTCGTCTTTCCCGACACCACAGACCGGGCAGACCCAATCTTCTGGGAGCTCATCAAAAGATGTACCGGGTTCAATACCATTATCCGGATCGCCGTCATCCGGGTCGTATACATATCCACACACTGAACAAACATATTTATCCATTGATTGCCTCCTTCAATTTTCTGTTAATTAATATGATAACTCACGTGCTTACTTTAATGAAAGTTATGGGAACCGGCCGCCGAAATCAATCAATAATTTAGAAAACCTGTTCGACGCCTTTTACTTCCGGGAGTTCTTTCTTTAATTTATTTTCAACACCCATTTTCAGGGTATAAGTACTCATGGGACAGCTGCCACATGCACCGGTCAGACGAACTTTAACAATCCCGTCATCGGTTACGTCGACGAGTTCAACATCTCCACCATCGGCTTGAAGGAACGGGCGGACTGCTTCGAGTACTTTTTTTACCTTTTCTTTCATATTTCTACCTTTCTTGATATCTGATTGCATCTATTGTGATTGATTAATCTTCCGGGCAATAAATTAAGACCAATCATTGCCTTATCCAAATAGATTTGATTTAAGTCACGCGGTTACAATTTTAACCCGGATTGGAGATAATCCTTGACAACAATGAAATCCATCAATAATCTAATAAGCGGGTTTAATTGATTAAAAGGGGAGATATATGACTGAAAATCCTACACACAAATCACATTTTATCACCGGATTACTGCTGATCCTTTTAGGAATATTTTTACTCAGTGCCCAGTTTGGTTATATCTGCTGGGAAAATCTTTGGCCGTTTTTTCTGATCATCGGTGGAATCCTATTTTTTCTCGGTTTCTTGCAGGATCACAGAAAGTATGGTTTACTGATGCCGGCTTCGATACTGACCATTACCGGAGTATTGTTTCTATATACGAATGCCGATCATTGGTATGAAATGGAATATCTGTGGCCAACATTTATTCTGGCCCCGGGAATTGGTTTTGTTTTGATGTTCCTGTTTGGTCCGAAAGGAAATACACTCTGGATTCCGGCAACAATCCTGCTGACAATGGCCCTGATATTCTATGCCCGGTTCTGGCTGATTTTTCGATACTGGCCGGTTATTTTGATTGTAGTTGGTGTTTACATTTTAATTAACGCGAGTAAAAAAAAGCCGGATTCAGAATCCAAAGATCCTCTGGATTTTACCAGTAACTGATAACTGACCGGGTGATTTCTTCGACATTCTATAAATGACTATAATATTTGTGTCAACCAAATTGTCAGATTGAGTATATTATTAAAATTGGTGGAATTATGAGATTATTTATTGTCAATATATTTGTTGTCTTTATAACAATTACAGTGAAAGGATCGGATTTCCCAAAACCGGGTGGTATTCAGGGGCAGGTTATAGACGATCATACGGAACAGGCTTTGCCCGGAGTGAATATATTGGTGCTTGACACAGAGTTTGGAACCGCCACTGATGAAAATGGCTGGTTTTTACTGTCCAATCTGCCGGCGGGCAGTTATCATGTCCGGTTTGAGATGATGGGATACAAACCACAGACAAAACTGAACCTGCCTGTCAGTCCGGACCGTAATCTGGTACTGACAGTTCATTTGCAGCGGACTGTTCTGGAAATGCAGAATATCGTCGTAACACCGGATTTCTTTAAAAAAGCCAAGGACGCTGTGATCAGTGACCGCTCGGTTGATTTTACCGAGATCATCAGTGATCCCGGCAGTTCCATGGATGTTCAGCGGATGATGCAGACCCTGCCATCGGTTGTCTCCGGATCAGATCAGTATAATGAGGTGGTTGTGCGCGGGGGTGCCCCAGGTGAAAATCTTTTTGTCATGGATCATATCGAGATTCCCAATCCGAATCATTTCGGCGAGCAGGGATCTGGTGGTGGACCGATTGGGATAATCAACCCCATGTTTATCAATGAGGTGGACTTTTATGCAGGATCCTTTCCGGCCCGGTACGGTGATAAGGCCAGTTCGGTCATGGATATTGAATTGCGTGAAGGGAACCGGAATAAATTTGAAATGCAGATCGACATGGGTATGCATGGATTTGGTGCCCTGGCCGAAGGACCGATCAATCAGGGTCGGGGATCCTACCTGGTCAGTTACCATAAAAGCTATCTTGATCTGATCATTGCCAATACCGGTCTGACCGCCGTTCCGCAATACTACAACATGCAGGCAAAAGTCGTTTACGATCTGAGTAAAAAGCACAAAATCATCTGGAATGGTCTTTATGGAAATGACAAGATCAGCCTTGAAGAGGATGCCTACACCGATATTTCCAATATTTATTTTGTCGATGTGAAGGGATATGAATACGCCAGCGGCCTTTCATGGAAAGGGCTCTGGTCGAAGCAGTTGTATTCATTGCTGACTGTATACAAAGTAGAAAACTTCTGGTGGAATAAGGTTTCAACGACTGATCAGGGACTCATATATACTAAAGATGACCTGGAGTCAAATCTGGCAATCAAAGGTGATCTTGTGTACCGCTTGAGTAAACGGAGTGAAATTACCACCGGATTCAGTGTCAATAACGTGGATTATTCGTACAGAGACTGGGGGGCTGAGGATACTCTTTTTGCTTACCATTATTATCTTGATGGCAATCCTGCTCCGCAGTTACTGTCCGATTGGCCTTATACGGGAACCGTGGATTCATCCGTTACAGTGGCAGAACTGGAATATTTTGACGAATGGGAAATCGATAAAGCGATTCAGTCCCAGAAAATGGCATTTCATTTTCAGTATAAATGGAATCCCGTTGATAAATGGACATTGATCGGTGGATTGCGGTATGATTACTTCGCCTTTACCGGATTCAAAAGTCTGTCTCCCCGTCTGGGACTCTCTTATCAGTTTACTCCGGTCACGAAGATTAATTTTGGTCTGGGGCGGCATTATCAATCACCCACCAATTATTATCTGGCTCTGAACGAAAAGAACTCCGATCTGAAGAATAAACATACAGACCAGATTGTGCTGGGATTAGAACACCTGCTGGCGAGGGATATCCGCGCTACTGTGGAGGCATACAGTCGCCAGTATCACGATATTCCAGTCCCACTGTCGATGACAACTGCTGATTCGCTTGATGATACGGATGATGAATATGTCAATGCCGGGACCGGTCATGTTGAGGGAATTGAAATCTTTTTTCAGAAGAAGCTTTATGACCGCTTTCACTGGATTCTGAGTTATTCTCATTACATCAGTAAACGGGAGGATCCCCGGTTTCCCGGAACTGAATACAACAGCTCATTTGATTTCCGGAATGTCTTTACTTTTGTACTGGGATATAAAGAGGACCTCAGGGAAAAGGCCTGGTACCGCCGCATGAAAGAAAAAGCCTGGTATCAATGGACCTCCTGGCTGCTGCCTTTCGGTGATGAGATTGAATTGAGTCTGCGCTGGCGCTATCTGGGTGGAAGACCGTATACCATTCAGGATTACGATCCCTATACACAGCGTTGGTACATTTCCGGAAACCGAGCTCTCAACACAGAACGTTTTCCCGAATATCACCGCCTCGATCTGATGCTCAACCGGCGTTTTATTTTCGAAAAGATCAACCTGGTTGTTTTTCTTGACATACAGAATATATATAATCGCGATAATGTCTGGACTTATAGTTATACTCAGGATGGTAAAAAAGAGACAGTGTATCAATACAAGCTGTTTCCGGTGGGAGGATTTTCTCTGGAGCTATGATAACCGACGATAAATTTGAAGATCTTTGCATCCGCTGCGGTGCCTGTTGTGGTGTTTTCGATGGTGATCCCTGCGAGCATTTGCGTCGTGATGATCAGGGAACGACGTATTGTGTCATCTATGAAAACCGATTTGGCTGGCATCATACTGTCAGCGGCCGGGAGATGGAATGTGTGCCGATCATGGATAAATTATCAGAAGAGTGGATCGGCGATCATATTTGTGTTTACAAAGAATTATTTTGGAAAAAATAAGCCGTCTACATCCCGCCGCGAAACAGTCGCGATACATCGTTAAATATTACAATCACCATTAGCATTAGGATGATAACCAGCCCGACTTGCTGAATCCGTAATTTGGCCTTGATGGATAATGGGCGGCGTATGATGGATTCCGTAGTAATGACAATCAGATGACCACCGTCGAACGCGGGTATCGGCAATATATTGATGAATGCCAGGTTTACACTGATAATTGCCATCAACCCCAGCAGGGAAGCCAGGCCTGATTTTGCGGATTCTCCGGCCAATTGAGCGATAAAAATAGGTCCACCGATATTTTTCAAGGATTCTTCACCGGTAACGAGCATTTTGAGGGAAATGACGGTGACTTTCAGCCAGTACCAGGTATTCTCAAATCCGCTTCCTATTGCTTCAAAAAAACCAGCACTTCGGTGCTTATATTCCGGACTGATTCCGATCAGGCCGACTTTTACCAGTTTGGAACCTTTGAGAATCATATTGGATACGGTAGTCAATGTCTGTTCATATTCCTGATTACCATGAAGCCAACGGACAAGGATTTCCTGATCGGGAGCAGTATGGATAAGTTCTGTCATATCTTCCCAATTGGTGATTTCGATACGATTGACAGCAAGAATGCGATCTCCGGCCTGAATGCCGGCCTGGCTGGCAGGTAATTCCGGAATTACTTCGCTGACAATTGGTTCTGTACTGGGTTCATAGACACCGGTATGAATCGTTAAAATCATAAATATTAATGCGGCAAAAAGCAGGTTGAAAATAACGCCACCAGTAATATACAGGGCCTTCTGATGGGTCTTTTTGGATTCATAGGCCCAGGGTTCATTGCTGTTGACATTTTCGGTATCCATACTTTCATCAATTACGCCGGAAACCTTCACGTAACCCCCCAAAGGAATGGCGGAAATACAGTAATCGGTATCCCCGATTTTCTTTCCGAAGAGACGGGGTGGAAAACCAATTGAAAAACGTTCGACCCGCATACCGGTAGCCTTAGCAAACGTAAAATGACCTAATTCGTGGATGAATATCACACCGCCAATAACCAATAATACTGCAAGAACTGTTATCATATCAGCAAAATTCCTTTCAACTAATTGTGTTGTCGAACATGTTGTTCAACAAATTCCCGTCCGCATTGTTCCGCTTCCAGAATGTCTTGGAGAGTCGGATGGTCGACAATCGTCAGTTGCGAAAGTGCCCGATCAACCAGGCCGGGAATATCCATAAAGGATAGTTTATTTTCAAGAAACGCATATACTGCAAATTCATTCACGATATTCAAAATTGCCGGTGCTGTACCGGCTCTGTGCAGGGCGTCAAAGGCCAGTTGCAGCGCGGGAAACTTTTTAAAATCCGGTGCTTCAAATGTCAGCTGCCCGATTTTTGCGAAGTTGGTTACTTCCCAGGAGACCGGAAATCTACCCGGATAGCTCAGTGCATATTGAATGGGAAGTTTCATATCGGGCAACCCGAGCTGTGCTTTAATTGATCCATCCACAAATTCGACCATGGAATGAATAATAGATTGCGGGTGAATAACAATTTCGATGTTCTCTGGCGGTACATGAAAAAGCCAGTATGCCTCGATGATTTCGAGACCTTTATTCATCAAGGTAGCAGAGTCGATGCTTATCTTTTTTCCCATGTTCCAGGTCGGATGCCGTAGCGCCTGTTCCGGAGTAATATCAGCGAATTGGTCATTTGGCAATGAGCGAAACGGGCCTCCTGATCCGGTTAGAATTAATTTTCGAATGTTGGCTGGATTTTCACCAACCAGACACTGCCAGATGGCACTGTGCTCACTGTCAATCGGGAAAAGCTTCAATTGATTCTTTTTCAGCAATTCATTGATGATTTCACCGGCCATGACCAGGGATTCTTTGTTGGAAAGTGCCATATCCTTGCCGGTATTTAAAGCCCGGATACTGGGTTCCAGGCCGGCACTGCCGACAATCGCATTTACAACCAGATCCACATCCGACCGCGAGGCTACTTCCAGGATTCCGTTTTTACCAGCGAGTACTTCAATCGAGTAGGGTCGTAAGGTGTTTTCAATTTGTAATGCCTTTGAGTCATCTGCGATTGCAACGGCTTTGGGTTTTAATGCGATAGCTTGTTTGATCAGCTTATCGGCGTTTTGACCGGCGGTTAGATATTTTATCTGGTAATATTCTGGATTAGCGGTCACTACCTTTATGGCGTTTACACCGATACTGCCGGTCGATCCAAGAATTGTAATCTGTTTCATGCGTAGCTGTTAAAAATTAAATGTTACGTTAAAGTTGCTGATAAAGTTTCCAGTCGTCAGAAAAAACTCACCGCCTAATTGCATAGTTTTACCGATCCGGCGATAAATGCCATACCTGAAAAAGAGGCAATTCAGATCGGTTGTCAATTTGTAGTTTTGAGTGGAATCCTGGTGATCCGTTACATGCAGATAGGTTTTGAAATAATGGGCTGTGACTCCATATCCCAGAATCCATTTGGGACTACGGGAAATTCTGGAAACATCGAACGACACATCGGTCAAGTGAAAATCATCAGGGCCTTTTAGGTTATGAAAATGAAAACCGGCATTCATTGATTTTTCCTGTGTACCCCAAACAGTGTTCAGAAATGGTCCGATTGTCTGGATATTATCATCAATCCAGTGCGAACCGATAACATTGGCGCCAATTGTCAAATTTGGAGAAATAGACATAGCAACCCAAAAACTTGGGAATC
The DNA here is from genome assembly GCA_016936335.1 of Fidelibacterota bacterium. Lineage (GTDB taxonomy): Bacteria > Fidelibacterota > UBA2242 > UBA2242 > UBA2242 > B118-G9. The sequence continues at coordinate 6,437 of JAFGXZ010000007.1, read as the reverse complement.
CGTAGTTAATAGACCTGAATTCCGGGAGGGCAAAGGTTAAAAATGATCCCCCTGCTGCCAACAACGGGCTGTTATGATAGGAAAGAAATGTAAGGAGAGGGGTCTGTTCGGCTGCGATGATTTCACAAACTGGTTCCAGATGTTTTTTTGCCATTGAAAATCCGATACCGGTCAGATCAAGATTTGAAGAGAATGCTCTGTTACAAAGTAAAAGAGTGGACAGTAAAATTAGATGATATCGGCAGGGATTGATTTGCACTGTTTCAATTTAATTAGCGAATAATTCCACGGTCGCTTTTTTGAATGAATTCAAGAAGGGCATTGACTTCCGGGGTTTGTTCTATTTCTTCATGAATTTTCTTGACGGCGTCTGAGACGTTATATTGGGATGAATAGATCAGGTTGTAGGCTTTTTTCAGATTTTTAAGGACGTCGTTCTTGAAACCACGCCGCCGCAGGCCAATGATATTAAGACCTTCGAATCGTAATGGTTCGCCGGCAGCGATAATGAAAGGAGGGACATCTTTTATCACGCGATAATGACCACCGACCAGGCTATGCTGGCCGACTTTTGTGAATTGGTGGATACCAACCATACCGCCCAGAATTGCCCAGTCCTGAATTTCCACATGACCGCCAACGTTACAGGCATTGGCCATGATGACATTATTGCCCACGATACAGTCATGGGCGAGGTGAACATAGGCCATCATCAGACAATCGGAACCGACAACGGTTTTCCAATGAGCCTGAGTACCCCGGTTAATGGTAACAAATTCACGAATGACGGTTCGGTCACCGACTTCAATAGTGGTTTCTTCACCACCAAATTTAAGATCTTGCGGAACTTCTCCCAGTACGGCGTGATGGAGGATTTGACAGTTGTTTCCAATTTTGCTGCCCGGGCATATAACGACATGTGAGCCGATGTTGCATCCGTCGCCAATAGTGACATTGTTACGAATCCACGAATAGGGACCGATGCTGACGTTTTCACCAATATTGACACCGGCTTCGATAATTGCGGTTGGATGAATGGAATTTGCCATTTTAATAATCCGTTATTGAGGCCATCATCTCTGCTTCAACGACAATATCATCATTGACATAGGCAATCGCCTTCATTTTGCAGACCGATAACCTGAACTGAGTCATTTTTACATACAGTCTTAATTGATCACCGGGGGTGACCTGTTTGCGCCAGCGAACATTATCCAAACCGGTAAAAAGTACCAGTTTTTGTTGCGGATGTTCGATTGTGTTCAGAAGCAATAATCCGCCCGCCTGAGCCAATGCTTCAATAATCATGACGCCCGGCATGACTTTTCTTTTGGGGAAATGACCGATAAAATAAGGTTCATTAATGGTAACATTCTTAATTGCGGTCACACTTTCACCGGGACTCATATCCAGAACACGGTCGACCATTAAAAAGGGATATCGATGGGGAAGGATTTGTTCTATTCCCTGAATATCGAAAAGCGCTCCCGATATCTTTGTTTTTTGGAATTTGTCCCGGATCAGGATCTTTTCATATTCCTTCCGGATTTTTTTAACGAGGTTTACATTGTGGCCATGACCACTGCGGGCTGCGATGACATGACCCTGAATCGGTACACCCAGCAGGGCAAAATCGCCGATCAGGTCGAGAATTTTATGACGAACGGCTTCATTGTAATAACGCAGCTCAACACCATTCAGAGTTCCCCGCTGTCCCAATACAATATCATTTTCGATATTGAACATACTTTTCAGACGATTGATTTCGCCTTTTTCAATTTCACGGTCGATGAAAACAACGGCATTGTCGACATTACCGCCTTTGATCAGTCCCATGTTTTTCAGGTGCTCGACCTCGCTTAATGTACAGAAGGTCCGGGCTGAAGCGTAGTCGGTTTCAAACTCATCGGTCAATGAATACATGGCCGAGTATTGAGTGCCAATTGCCGGAATTGGGTAATCAATCATGAATGTGATCCGGAAACTGTCGGCCGGCAATACATGGACGTCGACCCCGTTTTTAGGATCGGTATATTGAATAATTTTTTCAATAACGAGAACATCCTGTGGAGTGTCCTGTTCAACAATTATCGCTTTTTTAAGCGCTTTGACGAATTCAATGGCACTGCCATCGCAAACCGGCGGCTCAATATTATTAACCTCAATAAAAATGTTATCGATTTCAAGTCCGGTGACCGCGGCCAGTACATGTTCAACTGTGTGAATCTGAACTCCGTTCTGGGCAATTGTAGTCCCACGGGCAATATCGACGACATGATTGATATCGGCAACAATCTGAGGACAATTCTTAACGTCAGAGCGAATAAAACGAATACCGGAATTCTCGGGAGCCGGTTTAAAGGTTATCGTACTTTTCACACCAGTATGTAATCCAATGCCGGATACTGAAATATCGTCTTTTATCGTTCGTTGATTTCTTGGCATGTTATTTCCCTCGCTTCAGCAATTCCAAGTCTTTTTCAAGGTTTTTAATTCGCTCTTTTATATCCGGAATCGACCGAGTGTTTGCAATTTCACGCCGGGCCGTATGCTGATCCTGAGCCGGCGAGCCAAACATTATTACATTGGGTCCCACATCCTTGGTTATACCGGATTGAGCAGCGACAATGACTCCATCGCCAATATTTAAATGACCAGCAATACCGACCTGAGCGGCAATTGTCACATAATTTCCCACTCTGGTACTTCCGGCAATTCCACTCATCGCAGCCATAAAGCAGTACTCACCGACTTTTACATTATGGGCGATCTGAATGAAATTATCCAGTTTAGTACCTTTACCGATAACGGTGTTTCTAAGAGTACCGCGATCTATTGAGCAATTGGCGCCAATTTCGACATCGTCACCAATCTCAACACCGCCTTCCTGGGGTATTTTTGAAATTCCCGTTTCAGTTCGGACAAAACCATACCCATCGCTGCCAATGACAGTGCCTGAATGAATTCGGGCGTTGGCGCCGATTTTACAGCGATGGTAGATGCTGACATTGGGAAAAATAAAACTGTTTTCACCGATTTCAGATTTTTGACCAACGTAACTATTCCCCAACAAAATAACATGGTCGCCGATTGTGCAATCCGATTCGATTATCACATTAGGACCGATATAACATTCTTTTCCAAGAACCACTGATTCATCAATTGTTGCAGACGGATTGATTCCGGGATTAGGTGGAACTATAGGGGGTCGGAATCTCGGGATTAACTGGGAGAATGCGAAATAGGGGTCTGTAACCCGGATCAAATTTTTAAATTCTCCGCCAAAATCCTTTGCCACAAGAATGGCTGATGCATGGGTCGTCGCGATATATTTTGAGTATTTCGGATTTGACAAAAACGTCAATTCGCCGTCTTCAGCATGTTGAATTTCAGCGAGATCAGTGATGATCGTATCCGGATTTCCCTCAACTACACCGTTGATAAATTGGGAAATCTGAGCAAGCGTAAATGTCATTTATTCATTTCGTTTGAGTTCGTACAGTACTTTATCCGTTAAATCATGAACCGGTTCGGCATAGAGAATATTTCCGGCAACAGTGTCAAAAATATAGTCATATTTATTGCTTTTCCCGACTTTTTCAATAACGGCTTTGATTTTTTCCAGAACCGGTCCAACCAATTCAGCCTGCTTGCGATATATTTCCCCTTCAGGTCCCATTTTTTCAACCTGGTAACGTTGAATATTCTGCTGCAGCTGGGTAATTTCATTTTCTTTCGTTTGACGACGGGTTTCGCTCATAATCATTTTTTGCCGTTCAAAATCACGATTCAGGCTGTCAAGTTTGCCCAACATTCCACGGTACTCATCTTCCAGTTTTTTTGCTTCAACATCCAGTTTTCTCTGAGCCTCTTTTGCCTCTTCAAACTCAGCAAGGATGCGGTCGGAATTGACATACCCGATCTTGATAGTCTGAGCAAATAGATTTGCTGAGCACATCACGAGCAAAAAACCAATCATTATCAATGTAAATTTTTTCACTGTTTCCTCCGTATGTTAAAATGGCATTCCAAAAATAAAGTGGGTCTTCCACCCTTCGGGTTTACCATAACCCGTATATCCCTCAGGATCGATATCATCAAAACCGTAACCAAGATCCACACCGATCATACCTAATGCGGGCATGTAAAACCGGACACCAAATCCAGCGGATCTTTTTAAACTAAATGGGTCGGTAGTTTTCAGGTCCATCCAGGTATTTCCGGCTTCAGCAAATAATAATCCATAAATCGTCGGATTTGAAGAAATAGGTACCCGGTATTCCAGCGTATATTTGAACATGGACTCACCACCCCAATATGAATAGGAACTGCCGGTCGCACTGTTAGGAACCGGGCTGATAGCATTATCGTCATAGCCTCGCAGGGCGGTTCCGTACACCATGCCGGCTCCACCCATAATAAAACGTTCATCTGGCGGAATGATTGAATTTTCCCGGGTTTTCTGGATAATGCCTAATTCAACATGATTGTATAACACTAATTTCCAGATTGTTGGTGTGTAGTAATCAAGACTAAAGAGGTTTTTGACAAAATGTTCGGTTCCACCCAGGAACCAACCGGCCAGCGTGGCAGTCCAGTTTAGAACCGAACCCTTTGTGGGAAATTCCGGGGCATCGCGACTATCGCGTGAAATGACCTGAGTCAGACTGACATTGGTAGTTTTATCCTGACCCAGAAGCACCCTTTGTAAATATTCTTCATCCAGGTTAAAATACTCTTTTTTTGAAGCGGCAAACATCCAGGTGCCCCTGAAATAGTTATCGGGCCAGCGAAAACGCCGTCCCCAGCGTAGCGAACCACCCCGCTGTGTCAAATCATAAGGATAGTAATAATAACTACTGCTATAACCGCGTTCCGTGTAAAAGAGGCTGGCGCCTACAAGATTGGGAGAATCAAACAGCCAGGGATCGGTATAACTAATAGAGGCTGATTTATAAGCATTCGTCTGAGTTCCGTAGATGCTGTAGTTTGTGCCTTGCTGATAGCTGACTTTCAATTGTTGACCGCGACCACGGAAATTATTGAATTCAATACCGCCGCCACCGATTAGTCCGTAAGTCTGGCTGATACTGAAAGACAGGTTTGCCCGATCCGAGGATTTTTCCTCAACGGTTATCTCAACATCAACTTCATCATCGCTATAGGGCACGATGTCGGGAACAACATCACTGAAATAATTCATGATAAAAATTTCACGCTGACTGCGAATCAGGGCTTCCCGGCTAAAGATATCCCCGGGATATATTTTTAATTCTCTGCGGATGACATTTTCGTGGGTTCGGTCATTTCCGACAATATTAATCCTTCCGACCGAAACCTGGTGATTTTCCGTGATACTGAGTAACAAATCGATCTCATCTTCACCGACCGGAATTTCCTGAGGAACAATATTAAAATAAAGATACCCACGGTCCATGTATAAACCATTTATACGGTCATAAACCGCCATTTGAAGATCCTGTTTGTTGTAAAAATCACCGGATTTAATACCCAAAACCTGTTTCAGTTGCTCATTTGTAAACAGGACATTACCACTGAACGTGATATCCCGGAATTTATATCGAGGACCTTCATACACTTCCAGATTCAGGTAAAGGTATTTATTGTCTTCTGAATAATGAATGCTGTCACTGACAACCTCGAAATCCCGATAACCCTCTTTGTTGTAAAAATCGACTAGTAGTTTTTTATCTTCATCATATTTATCGCTTTTAAACTCACCGATTTTCAAAAGCCAGAGGTTCCTCTGTTTGGTTTCTTTGAGAACCCGTCGTAAACGGCTGTCACTGAACTGTTCATTATTCTCGAAGCGAACCTCTTTGATCCGAACTTTTTTTCCTTCTTTGATATGGAAGGTCAGGTTTTTCAGATTTTCTACCGCGCCGGGGGTAATTTCTTCGGTGACCTCGGCGAGCAGGAACCCGTCTTCTTTATAAAGATCCAAAATCTTTCGCTTGCTTTCACTGATCAGGGCTGGAGAGAGAACCTTCCCACTGATGATGTTCAATTCCTCGTCAAATTTTGATTTTCGAATCTTTTTATTGCCTTTAATCTCGAATTTGTCAAGCCGGGGATATTCCTTCACTTCAATAATCAGAAAAAGACCCATATCGGTCGATTTATCCATGTAAATCTGGATATCGGAGAAGATCTTCAGCTTCCAGAGTTTTTTAATGGCATCCGGGATATCATCAAAGATAATTTCTTTACCCTCCATAATTCCGGCTTGAACTTTAATACTGTTTTCGGAGATGCTTTCATTGCCCTTCACTGCTACTCCGAGAATTTTTAATCGCTGGGATGACTGGGCCATTGCCTGACTGGTAAATATTATACATGCCAAAATGAGAGTAATCAGAATGGGTCTAATTTTCATTGAGAATTTGTTCCTGTTTTCCGGTTAATTTGGGCACTGG
>JAFGXZ010000085.1 GCA_016936335.1 Fidelibacterota bacterium | reverse complement strand
GGGCAATTGCCTCCGCCTGACCCCGTTCTTCAGCGCCGATACCGGGATAAGCACCCTGAGTATCAATAAAGGAAATCACCGGTTTATGAAATTTTTCTGCCAATTTCATCGCCCGCAGCGCTTTACGATATCCTTCCGGATGGGGTGAACCAAAATTGCGGTAGACATTTTCTTTGATATTACGGCCTTTTTGATGTCCGACCACAACGACATTATACTGATCGATTGTCGCAAACCCGGCAATAATCGATTTGTCATCGGCAAAATACCGGTCCCCGTGAATCTCAATAAAATCGGAGCACATCTTATCCAGATAATCCTGAGTATAGGGACGATCCGGATGCCGGGCTAATTGCACCCGCTGCCAGCGATTTAGATTCGAAAAAGTTCGTTTCACCAGTTTATTGAGTTTTTCATCAAGCTTCTGAATCTCATCAATCAGATCGACACCATTCACTCTCGAGAGTTCACGCATTTCAGCGATTTTTTGTTCCAGCTCGAGTATGGGTTTTTCAAATTCAAGCGTTAATTTTGCCATAATCGTCCAATTATATATTTAACAGTGCTTTTAAAAGTATTTCAACATCCAGAAACAATGAATGATTCTGCATATAATAATGTTCGTAATTTTGTTTGTCAATTTCATTCGGTTGATGAGTCTCCTGTAATTGAAACAAGCCGGTTAATCCCGGTTTACAACGCAATCGGCGGATATGCGGATTGGCGGACAATAATTCACTGCCGACAAAACTCATTTTCCCGACCAGTATTGAAAATAATAATGGAAAGCGCACAATTGACGGCCGGGCATGATTTCCATTTCGTTTGACAAAAATTACACCGGAAAAAATATTACCTTCCTTACCCAGAAAACGTTGGCTTCTGAACCTGTATCCCGTCAATAATGCATAGGGAACCATGAACAATGACATTGATAACAACAGGAAAAATGATAAAAATAAATCAAACATTCTTTTTAAGAACCGATTGCCCAGTCGATACAAATTATATTCAACTTCAATTAACGGAATATCTTCAATTTTTTCAACACTTGATTTCCCAATAATATAATCCAGATTCCGGGGAACGATTTTAATATTCACCCGGACTTTTTTCAAGCGATCAAGAATATTCAAGATATCATCGTTGCTGAACTCATCGGTGGTAAATATAATCTCCGTAGCTTTGTGAATTCTGATGATTTCGCCCAGATCATTCACAACTCCCAAAAATGGAAATCCAAGGGTTTGTTTGAGTGCATATTTTTTATCCACAAAACCCAGTATTTCAAATCCATGTTCTATATGGCTCTGCAGTTTTTTGGCAATTCTCTCCCCTTCGCTGCCCGTTCCGGCAATAATTGTCCGACGGGATAGAAGCGCCCGTGATAAGGGTGATTTCGGCGAGATGATCCGGTGGCGCTGAAGATACAGTAAAAATATTCGCCAGCCTGGCAAGAACAACATTACCAGTAAAAAACTCCAGATTAAAAGGTGCGGGGAATAAATAAAACCTTTGAACACCAGATTAAAAATCAAGGATGCGATAAAACTGAGCACTGAGGCAATCGCAGCCCGTGAATAAGACAGATCACGTCGTTCATAAAGACCAATGGAATAACCCGTGCCCAACCAAAGCATTAAATAGAAAATCGACATTGAGAAGACCAGGGATAAATCGCCGACCGGATAGGGCTGGAGAAAATGGGCTAATAAGATTGCGGCAATAACTGCCAACCCATCAACAAACATGATCACATGTTTATTTAAAAACCGTCCGATAAGGGAAATGATACCCCGTATCAGAATTCCCATTCGTAACACAATATCAAATATAAACGAATAACTTTTACTGAAATGCTTTTTGACAAAAATATCCATCGCACGATAAAAGGTGATAAAATTATCGAAACTGGCCAGTTTGGCACTTTCACCTTTATAATGAATTATTTTTGTATCGGGAACATAATAAATTTTCCAGCCGGCTTCCTTGATCCGATAACAATAATCGAGATCTTCTCCGTACATGAAAAATGTTTCGTCAAGCCCCTGTATCTTTTCAAATACCGTCCTTCTAAACATTAAAAAGGAGCCGCTGACTGCATCAACCTCGATCAAATCATCAGGATCTTCAAAGGTAAGGTTATACTTCCCAAAAAGTCTGATTTTGGGAAACAGCCGGCTTAATCCCAGTATCTTGGGCAACGCAACCTTTGGCGATGGAAAACTGCGTCGGCAGGCTAACTGCAATGAACCATCGGCATTCAGAATCTTACACCCTGCAGCGCCGGCATCGGGCACTTCATTAAAGAAATTGAGCATGGTTGATATTGTATCTTCCTGGATCATCGTATCCGGATTCAGGAGTAAGAGATATTCACCAGATGCAATTTTCAGACCCTGATTGCAGGCAGCCGCAAAACCGCGATTATCGTTATTTTCAATTAAAATGATTTCAGGAAATTTATATCTGATGATTTCCGCAGTCCCGTCGACAGAATTGTTATCGACGACAATAATCTCATGATGGATACCATTCAGGGAATTCTTCAGCGATAAAATACTCTGCTGAAGAAATTCCTTCACATTATAACTAACGATAATGACTGAAATTCTCATTAATTTAATTTACCCAACCAACTTAAGAAGTTCAGCTTCCAGACCATAAATACCGCTTCCCAAACAATACCTCTGGACATTTTGGAATGACCTTCAGATCGTTCAATAAATACAATCGAGACTTCAGAGAGATTATAACCCTTTTTCCAGGCCCGGAAATTCATCTCAATCTGAAACGAATAGCCCGACGATTTTATCCGGTCCAGATCGATGGATTCAAGTACTTTCCGGTCAAAACATTTAAAACCGGCGGTTGCATCTTTGACCGGCATGCGCGTGATGATCCTGGTGTAGAGATTTGCTCCATAACTCAATAAAAGCCGCTTAATCGGCCAATTGACAACATTAACACCGTTATAATACCGTGAACCAATTGCCAGATCCGCACCTTTTTTACATGTTTCTATCAGACGGGGAACGTCTTCGGGACTATGGGACAGGTCGGCATCCATTTCCAGAATATACCGATAGCCCTTTTCCAGCGCCCAGCGGAAACCCTTGACATACGCGGTGCCAAGTCCCATTTTACCCGGCCGCTCAATTAAAAAAATATTTTTATGGGTTTTCTGCAGTTCCCTGATAATCGCCCCGGTCCCGTCCGGACTGTTATCATCAATAATCAGAACATCCAGATCAAGATTCAGATTATCAAGTTTCTCAATGACCGTTTTGATGTTTTCTTTTTCGTTGTATGTCGGAATGATTATGACCGATTCCACTAACTGTTTCCCTTCATCCTGTTGAGTGATTCAATAATCGAATAAAACGGAACATTCAATTCTTTTATGATTTTTGTACACGTCAATCCGGCTTTATACGGTCGAGGTGCTTTTTGATTCAATGCCCGGGTCGTAATTTTGCGAATCAACATCGGATCAAGATTATAAACACCTGCAATTTTCAAGGCAAATTCAAAACGACTGATATAATCTTTCCCGGCATAATGATATAATCCGCCGGCGTTATTAGCAATTATTTTCTGGATAGCCTCGGCCAATCCAAAACTCCAGGTGGGATTGCCAAACTGGTCATTCACAATAGAAATTGTTTCAAAACGCTGCAGTTTATCTATAACCCAGCGGACAAAACTTGCCTTCTGAACTGTAGTGTTTCCATACAGTACGTTTGTCCGTATGATTGTCCAGGGAATCGCCGATTTCTGGATCAATTTCTCCGCATCCAGTTTGGTCTGACCGTAATAGTTGATCGGTTTTGTCGGTTGATCTTCGGCATAGGGTCCCGCACTTCCATCAAATACATAATCCGTGGAAATTTGAATCAGTTTGATTTCTTTTCCGG
>JAFGXZ010000084.1 GCA_016936335.1 Fidelibacterota bacterium | reverse complement strand
AAGTGTATTGTATTGAAATAAACTCACAGGAGTTTATCATGAAAAAATCATCAAACACGGTCCTGAAATCATTTTTGACTATTCTATTATTTTTATTTGCTATGCTGACACTCTCAGCCTGTATTCCTGGCGATGGTTCTCGAACACTCTTGAAACCGGCCGGATTTTTATCAGGTATCTGGCATGGTTGGATCGCCCCAATCTCATTGATCATCAGTATTTTCAATCCATCGATTTCCATCTATGAATCATTCAATACCGGCTGGTGGTACGATTTCGGTTTTTATATGGCCATCATCAGTGGTTTTGGGGGCATTTCATTGGTACGAAAGAAGCAGAACGAGTAAATAATAATTATAAAAACATTGGAGATAAAGTAATGAGAGCGATGGTGATTTATGATTCAGTGTTTGGCAATACCGAAAAAGTCGCGAAAATTATCGGTGAAACACTGGGGACATCGGATGAGGTCACTGTTCTGCGCGTCACTAATGTGAATCCAAAGCAATTGACCGATCTGGATTTACTGATTGTCGGTTCACCGACACGAGCCTTCAAAGCAACACCGGCTATCAACGCTTTCCTTGCCAAAATACCATCCGGCGCTTTGAACGATATTCACGTTGCCGCTTTTGATACCCGCATGTCAATCAAAGATGTAAAATCCTCTATCTTGACTTTTTTTGCAAAAATCTTCGGCTTCGCTGCAGAACCCATCGCTGCCAAACTCCGGAAGAAACAGGGACTTCAAATAGTCCCGCCCGAGGGATTTATCGTTATTGGCAGTGAAGGTCCGCTGAGAGAGGGCGAACAAGAACGGGCAACACGCTGGGCGGATCAGATTAAGAAGCTGTATGACAATTCACACTGAATCAGATTCTACCCTCTATCACTGCATTTTACTATGTTCTGCGTTGACTCAAAAATAAAATTCCGTAAATTAGTTCGGTTATTTTCGTGTAATTTGGAGAATTGCTTTCGTGAAATACAGACTTGTAATCTTTGATTTTGATGGCACGCTGGCTAATTCTTTCCCATGGCTGACAAACATTATTGATAAACTGGCTGAGAAATTCCAGTTCCGCCCGATTCATCAGAGTGAACATCGCCTGCTGCGAAATTACGATGCGACAAAGTTACTCAAACATCTCGGTTTACCATTATGGAAAGCACCACTGATTGGAAGTCATATGCGTAAACAAATGGCTGAGGATATTCATTCCATTCCAATGTTCGAGGGTGTTGAAAATTTATTACAAAAACTGGCCTACAACAAAATCAAAATGGCCATCGTCAGCTCAAATTCAGTTGAAAACATCCGTCAGGTATTGGGACAGGAATTGATGTCACTGATCAGTCAATTCGAATGTGGTGTATCGATATTCGGGAAAGGGCCAAAACTTCGTAAAGTATTGAGTACAAGTGGAATTTCGAAAAGGGATTCCATCTATATTGGTGATGAAATCAGGGATATTGATGCGGCGAATCACATTGGGATATCTTCGGGTGCTGTCTCATGGGGCTATAATACTGTTGAATCATTACTGGCTCGCCATCCGTCTGAACTGTTTTCATCGATTGAAGACCTTGCCACAAAAATTCTTGCCTCAGATTCAATAAATAACTGACATTTATTGTAAACCGTCAATTTTGTAAAATTATTGTAAATGAATGGGATATCGTTAAAATTCTCTGAATATTTTTGTAAATTTACCCGGTTTTACCGGCTGTATTGATTAAAAAAGGATTTCAGTTTGGATCAGATAAACAGAGACAATGTCATTCGGAATGCCTTTGATGCTGCCGATGAACTCGACCTCAAGCGCCCATCTTACCAGGATACTGTTTTTAGTTTCTTTACAAAGATGATAAATGAAGATATTGACGGTGGTGATGTATCTCTGGTCCCCAGGCAATCCTATGAATCTGCGCTGAAAGCGAAAATTATAACCAAATCCCCGGCGGTTGTTGCAGGATTAGACGAAACTATTTTCTTCGCATCCCAACACGACTTACAAATAGATTCTGATTTTAAAAACGGTGATAGTGTAAAAACAGGAGATATTTTACTTCGTGTCAACGGCAAAGCCGCCGAAATACTGACCCTTGAACGCAGTATCCTGAATATTCTGCAGCGCCTGAGTGGCATTGCCACAACGACAAAATCCTACGTGGATACAGTCGCCGGAACCAATACCTTTGTTGTTGGCACCCGGAAAACCTTATGGGGCATGTTGGATAAACGCGCCATTCAATGTGGCGGCGGTCTGACACATCGTTTGGGATTACACGATGCTGCCATGCTGAAGGAGAACCACCTGGCAGTCCTTCGCAATTCGGATAATCCTGATGCATTGCGGACTGCGGTAACCCAGATGATTTCTGCATATCCGTACCTGCGATTCATTGAAATTGAAGTCAGGGATACCGATGAATTCAGCGCGATTCTCGGATACCTGAAAAATATCACCGCTCCTTTCCCGTTTGTGGTCATGTTTGACCATTTTGAACCGGAACAAATCCTTTCTCTCATCAATGAAGCCCGAACTAAAAAACTCTACAACCATATTCTGTTTGAAGCATCGGGTAATATTACCCTGGATAGCATCAGATCGTTTGCTGAAAGCGGCGTCGATGTAATTTCTGTCGGAGCCCTGACTCACTCGGTAACCAGTGCGGATTTCAGTCTGCTTGTCGAGCATCAAAGATGAAAGACAGACCCATCTATTTAGATCATAATGCCAGTACTCCTCTACTACCTGAAGTAATCCATGCAATGCTGCCATTCCTGAAAAACCATTACGGAAATCCCTCCAGTAATCATCCTTATGGTCAGACAGGAAAAAAAGCCATAGAAGACGCACGATTGCGTTTGGCAACACTCCTTAATTGTAATTCCGAGGAAATCATTTTCACCAGTGGCGGCAGCGAATCCAATAATATGGCTATAAAGGGGATCGCTGACCTACATAGCTCCGGCCATATCATCACCAGTGTCATCGAACATCCGGCTGTCCTGGAAGTGTGCCGCTACCTGGAGAAGAAAGGATTTTCCCTCACATATTTACCGGTCGATGAATCGGGATTGGTTAATCCCGATTCCGTACTAAAAGCAATTCGCAGGGATACTATTCTAATCACAATTATGTTAGCCAACAATGAAGTCGGAAGCATTCAGTCAATCCGCGATATTGCCCAAATCGCCCACGAAAATAAATGCCTTATCCATACCGACGCCGCTCAGGCAATCGGGAAAATTCATGTGGATGTCCGGGATCTTGGCGTTGATTTACTGTCAGTTGCCGGTCATAAAATGAACGCTCCTAAGGGAGTGGGTGCATTATACATTAAAAACGGCATAGAGATAAGTCCGTTGATTCATGGCGCCGGGCATGAACACGGCCTACGACCAGGAACTGAAAATGTTTTAGAAATTGTCGGTCTTGGAACCGCAGCTGAACTTTTCCATAATGATGAAGATGAAATAATTTCTGAATTAAAAGAGCGCGGTGATCAATTCTGGAATACACTAAAAGCCGCATTACCGGAAGTTCAATTGAATGGTTCTTTTGACCATAAATTACCGAATACAGTCAATGCCTACTTCCCCGGTATTGATGCCAATACACTACTGGATAATTTACCGGATATTGCTGCGTCTGCAGGTGCTGCCTGTCATGCCGACAGTGCTGAACCATCTCACGTACTCAAAGCCATGGGGTTTAGCAACGAGCGAATTCTTGGCAGTATCCGTTTTTCCGTTGGCCGAACCACAACAGTCGATGATATTGATTCAGCTGTCTTGAAAATTGCTGAATCCTATCGGCATTTATCTAAAAATCACAAGACCAAATTAGTGTTAAGTGATTTTTCTGATATCCGACTCACGCAGTATACCCATGGTCTGGGTTGTGCATGCAAAATCAGACCTCAAAATCTGGAAAAATTACTTGAGAAATTCAAAGCGCTACCTTCTGAATTTACACAGGTCGGTTTTGAAACATCTGATGATGCTGCAGTTTATCGCTTAAATGATGAGGTATCCATCGTTTCGACGGTGGATTTCTTCACTCCAATCGTTGATAATCCCTTTGATTTTGGTTGTATTGCCGCCACCAATTCGCTTAGTGACATTTACGCAATGGGAGCCAAACCACTTTTCGCATTAAATATTGCCGCCTTCCCTGAAAAACGTCTGCCCATGAGCGTTCTTGAACAAATTTTAACCGGCGCCCAGGAGATTGCCCAGAAAGCGGGCATTCCGATTCTGGGCGGCCATACAATTGAAGACAATGAACCGAAATTTGGCCTGGCGGTTACAGGGGCCGTGCATCCCGATAAAATCTGGCGCAATACCGGTGCACTGCCCGGTGATGCATTAATTTTAACAAAACCCATCGGACTGGGTATTTTAGCGACCGCCTTGAAACGGGGTTTATTAAGTGACAATACCAAAAAACAGATTATTTCAATTATGAGCACGTTAAATTCCAAAGCAGCGGATATTGCCAGTCATTATCCAGTTCATGCATGCACAGACGTCACCGGATTCGGACTTCTGGGGCACATCTGGGAAATGCTTGGTAATGGAACCGTTTCTGCCGCCATCCAATACTCCAGGGTTCCGGTAATCCCGAACACAATCGATATGATCCGGCGTAATATCATACCCGGTGGCACCGATGCGAACCTGGAATATTTGGAGGATAAGATTGCCTGGAAAAAAACTATTTCAAAAATCACCAAAATCCTTTTGTCCGATGCTCAGACGTCAGGAGGTTTATTGTTTGCAATTCCGGAACCCTTTGCCGATCAGATGGTAAAAGAACTACAGAAGAATGGAATTCCGGAAGCAACCCTGATTGGATACTTTGAAAAAACCGAAATCCCAAAGATTTATGTTGCTGATTAATTGAACATCTTTAACTTTTAAAAATCAATGATTATGAAAAGTCGCTTTCGTAAACAGTACATTAAAATTGCCCGTAAATTTACGCTAGCCGATCTGCAGGCCGGGGCCGAGAGCAATGATCTGACAATGGACAATATTGTATCCGCCGGACGGGTAGAACAGAGTTCAAATTTTTTTCTGGGCGTTTTTACACGGCAAGGTTTGAAAAATGCCATTGATGCATTCGGTCTTACAGATGCCCTTGCCCGCCTGGGACTGGCGGATTTACAGGTCGATATTGATACCAGCGATCCACACACTCATCGTCTCTATGTCTATACCGGTGAAGCCTGTGATAACAATAAAATCTGCGAGATGGTTGTAAAAAAAGGTCCGGTTAATTTGCAGCTGGACAATCTTCCAAAATTTCCAAACCGAACACCAAATCTGCTTCAAATTGAATGGCTTCTTCTGCAAAACCCGCGAATTATGTTTGATGAAATCCGGCCACAACTTCCCGGTCAGCAATACCCCGGACTGGGTATTGGGGACCGAATGCTGCAGATATTAATCATCATGACACGGCGTCTTCGGCTGGAAGGAATGATCAATAAACCCCGTTATTATCATACCGCGTTCATGTTTACAAAAGATTTTGTTTTTACAAATCCACACAATCAAGCGATTCTTTTCTCGATCAACCGGGACCTTGTGTCCAAGTATAAATTCCACACGGTTGCCTGGGCGGCTCATTATGATTGTATAATCAACCACAAAACCGGTTCAACCCTGGTCTGGGATACCGACTACCTGATTTTACCACTTGAAAAATACATGTT
>JAFGXZ010000083.1 GCA_016936335.1 Fidelibacterota bacterium | reverse complement strand
TGATTTCACAACCGGAGCCGTTTTTAACGCGCCGCCGATTTTTTCCAGATCGTCACAGGAAAATTGCAGGTAATGCGGACACGTTTCACCCGTCACAAGAGAGGTCTGCTTCAATAATTCGGCCGCCCTGGCTGTACCGATATGCACAATATGGAGATTGGCTCCCGTTTTTTCCGCCAGTTCAATGGCATTGCGGACAGCGATAAATTCAGCAGATTCCGGTCGGGAACAATAATAATTCATCCAGCCATTTCCTTTATCCCGTTCAACTTTTTCCAATTGTGTAACGGTTTGTAAATCTTCCGCATGTAACAAGACCGGACGATTCAACTGTTGGGCTGTTTTCAGAACTTCAAAGAACTGGTCAAAAGAAAGATGGCCAAAGGTTTCCATACCTGAAATAAAATAGGTTTTATATCCCAGAACCTTATCAGCAATATCCGCCATGTTTTGCGCAAAATCCAACCCAAAACATTGCGCCGATACACCTCCAAAAAATCCAAAATCGATCACAGACCGTTGTTCTACAATTTCCAGTTTATGTTTCAGATTTTTCAGATTTATTACCGGTGGAATTGATGTGCACGGCATGTCAATTACCGTTGTCACACCACCACTGGCCGCTGCGCAACTGCCCTGATAAAAATCTTCCCGTTCAGTATAACCCGGTTCGTCAAAATGCACATGCGGATCAATAGCTCCGGGAAAAATCTCGCAACCACTCAGATCAATCTCATTATCACCGTGTAAATTTTTACCTATATTGACGATAAATCCCTTGCCAATTTCAATGTCAAGGGATTCAAGCCGGACCGCACCGGGCAGGGCAATTCTAGCGTTTTTTAGTAGTGTTGACATCCTGTTTTCTGCATTTCCCGATATACTCTGGCCGGTGTAAACGGCGCTTTGAACAAGCGCACATCGACCGCATCGTAAATTGCATTGGCAATCGCCGGCATCGGACCGTTGATGCCAATTTCACCAACGGATTTTGCCCCGAAAGGTCCGGTTTTTTCATGAGATTCAACCACAATGGTCTTGATTTCCGGTATGTCCGCGGCAGTCCAGATTTTGTAATCTCTGAACTGTTTCGTTAGCAGGTTGCCGTTTTCTGAAAATTTATATTCTTCTGTCAATGCATAGCAAATACCATTAACCGTCGCACCATCGATCTGGCCTTCCGCCAGTTTTGGATTGATCGCCTGACCGCAATCCACGACGGACACAAATTTGATCAGATCTACCTTGCCGGTTTTTTTATCCACCTCTACTTCAGCAAACTGAGCGATGAACGGCGGTGGTGATTGCTCCACAAATTGAGATGCGCCGGCCTGGATTTGAAATTGATTCTTCGTATAAAGTGAATAGACCGCAACATCGGAAAGCGAAATGCATTTATTGTTTTTCTGGTCGTGGACCTTGCCATCAGCCAATTCCAGATTGTTTCGGTCGGTTTTCATAATCTCAGCAGCGACATCGAGGATTTGATCACGGATTTTTTCGGCGCATTTCTTGACTGCGCCACCCGATACATATGTCGTCGAAGATGCATAAGCACCGACGTCAAATGGCGTGCGGTCGGTATCGGAAGACAGGACAATTATCTTTTCCAGATCAATGCTCAGCACTTCTGCCGCGATCTGGGCCAACACTGTATCAGAACCGGTCCCGATATCCGTCGCACCAATGTCCAGATTGAATGAACCATCGTCATTCATTTTCATATAGGCCGATGCCATATCCACCAATGGAATTCCGGAGCCTTGCATGGCGACCATCATCCCGACACCTTTTACTTTATCACCGTTGGTAAGTTTTTTTTCACGTTTTTCGTACCAGCCGATTTCCCGGGCACCAATATCGATACATTCATCCAGTTTACAGGAATTAATGTACTGAACCACGCCCTCTTTACCCTCGCCCAAAGCCTCAAATATTTTCGATGTTTCACCCACCTGGATATGATTTTTCTTGATGAATTCAGGCAGGTCGACATCCAGTTTACGGGCGATCATATCAAGTTGCTGATTCAAGGCAAAATAGCCCTGGGTCGCGCCGTAACCACGATAAGCGCCACCAACGGGTAAATTTGTATATACTGATCGTCCTAAAAACCGCATGTTTTCAATTTTATTAAATAATGGAAGCACTTTTGCGCCGCAATTGGAAAGCACCGTCAGCGCATGCGTACCATAAGCGCCGGAATTAAGCAGAGAATCCATTTCCAGGAACGTAATGTCACCATTATTTTTCACACCGGTTCGCAATCTAGTACGTACCGGATGGCGGGTTCGGCTATTCTGAAAAACTTCTTTTCGGGAAAGGACAATTTTGGCTGGACGTTTGAGTTTGATTGTCACCAAAGCAGCCAATGGTTCTAACAAAACTTCCTGCTTTCCGCCAAAACCACCGCCTATGCGCGGTTTGATGACACGAATTTTTGATAATGGAAATTCACAGACTTTCGAAACAATCCGGCGCACATGAAAGGGTACTTGAGTCGTACAAACGATGACTAAACGCCCCATCTCATCAAAATAGGATATTGCCGCATGGGGTTCCTGGGCGCAGTGTGATCCGTAGTGAGCATGATAGATTTTATCAATGATAAAATCCGCTTCTGCTTCGCCTTTTTTCAGATCGCCGAATTCAATTTCAACTTCTGCAGCCAGATTTTTTAACGAATCATAGGTTGCCCCGATAGGTGTAAAACGATCAGTTCCGTGTAATTTCGGAGCATTTTTATCCATCGCTTTTTCAGGATCAAAAAGCGGCTCGAGAATTTTGTATTCGACTTTGATTAATTTGAGGGCATTATTTGCGATTTTCTGATCTTCAGCGGCAACCATGGCAACCCGATCACCAATGAAACGCATTTTCATATCGAAAAGAACCGAGTCGTAAGGCGATGGTTCCGGAAAGCCTTGACCGGCAGTTGTATGCAAAACCGGTTTGACATTCTGATAGTGAAAAACATCCACAACGCCGGGCAATTTCCGGGCTTCGGAATCGTCAATATTCAGGATTTCCGCATGAGCATGCGGCGAATATAATTGAGCCAGATAGAGTGGTTCTTTTAATTCAAAATCATCGGTAAACTGGCATGCACCGGTGGCCAGGGAAAGGGAATCGATCTTTTTTTCGGATTTTCCAATGATGGTATAATCAGACATTGCGATCACCGCCTTTCCCGATCATCTGAGCCGCCAGTTTGACCGCCTCAATGATTTTCACATAACCGGTACAACGGCAGAGATTGCCATCCAGGGCATTTTTTATTTCTGGCTCCGATGGTTTTGGATTTTTCTGTAGCAGTGCGTACGTCGCTAAAACCATTCCCGGTGTGCAGAAACCACATTGCACGGCACCGGCATCCACAAAGGCTTTTTGAATTATATGAGGTTCGTAAAGATTTCCGATTCCTTTGACGGTCTTGATATCTTTTTCAACGGCAGAAGCAGTAAAAACCTGGCAGGAATTCACAGGCTTATCATCTAATAAAATCAGACAGGCGCCGCATTCGCCTTCCAGACAACCATTTTTTACTTCCGTATACCCATGCTTCCGCAAGGTGAATAAAAGTCGTTCATCGGATTTAAAATCAAGCCGGTGTTGCATCCCATTAATGATAAATAATCCATCCATCACGACCTCACCATCTGCTGAATCATTCGTCCCAGTTCAATACCAGCCTTGATGTTTGCATATTCCGGATCATCAATGTGGCTTCCTGCGAATTTCAGATTTACCAGTTTTCCAATTTCAGCAACATCAATATTTTCGATTCGTCTATTGGTTAAATACGTCTCCGCTTCAGCAAGCCTGGTATATTTTAATACTGTTCCAACGGTAATAATTCGACAATCGACAATTTTATTTTTCTCAATATTCAGCAAGACTGTATGGTTGAAAGTCGGCATATCGCTTTTTGTCCGAATTTCACGATAATGGGCCGATTTCCGTGGAAGTAGTTTAAATTTCACGGTGGTAATCAATGAATTGGCCCGTAGGTTTTTATCTCTGATATATTCCAGCACCGAATAATCTCCGCTGTTTTTCCCAGTCAGAGATATCATGGCATCCAGAGTAATTAAGGCTCCCATTAAATCCGACCAGGGTGGAAACATGGCAACGCTGCCACCGATCGTGATCCTGTTGCGCAGCGGCGTATTTGCCGAATGATGCAGGCATTTTATCAGAATATGACCGGGATCGATCTCGGCCATTTTCTCGACCACATCTGCATACGTGCACGCGCTGCCGATTTCGACATTATGATCCACCACTTTTATCGATCGTAAAGGTAATCGTGATAGTTCGATCAGACTATCAACTCCTGTCAAATTTCGTAACAATAGTCCTGTACCGCCGCCATGGGGTAGTACATTTTCTTGCCGCACCAACGTCTCGGCGTCCGCAAGTGTCTCGGGATAATACCAGTGTAATTCTTTCATAGTTACCAAATATCCATTGATTTTACATAAATGTCAAGTAATCTAGTTTTAATAAAATGAAATCCAAATCTTGTTCACTCAGCAGGTTTTCTATATATTTCATTAGTAATTATATAATTAAGGAATACACTTTGGAATCAATACTATTAATCGTCGCACTTGTCATCTATGGAAGCAGCCTTGCGCTTAATCTGAATAAAAATGATCTTTGGGCAAATATCACACTTTTTCTGGCAACCGCCCTTCATTTCGGCGCACTTGCTACCCGCTCGATAATTGCTCAGCACCCGCCATTCACCAATATGTATGAAACCTTTATCCTGCTGCCCTTTCTGATCAGCCTGCGAATGATTTTATGGAAGAAACAGGTTGTTGATCAATTCCGTAAGATTCTGATCGGCAGTATCGCGGTCATCATCGCAATTGCCCTGCTCCTCCCACAATCCATGAAGGCTCCCAGACCACTGATGCCCGCATTGAATAGTTTCTGGATGTATATTCATGTCCCATCTTATTTTTTCGGCTACATGGCCATGCTGGTAGCAGCGGTTTATGCGGCAATGATCCTTATCAGTAATGACAAAGTCAATTCTGAAAAAATTCTAAGACAGATGGATAATGAAGTCAAAATCACGTTTTTATTTTTGACAATCGGCTTGATCACCGGCGGTATCTGGGCCTATGTCAGCTGGGGCAATTACTGGGCCTGGGACCCCAAGGAAACCTGGGCGCTGATCAACATAATCGTACTGGCATTTTATTTTCATTTGAATAAACAGACCAAACAGAAAAAGGCCGCCATTGTTTTGTTCACGCTGCTGACGGTAGCATTTACATATTGGGGAGTCAGTTTTATCCTGTCCGGGCTGCACAGCTATAAGTAAGCACAAATCTCCACTGATCAAATCTCTTTTTGCACCATTAATTCCAATTCCGTACATTTAAGACAGCAAAAAGACAGGAATATTGGTATGAAAAGAATAACCCTTATGGAATTAGCGGTTTTGCTCACATTTTCCATCACCGGTGCGCAGCAAGCTGGTGAACACGCTCTCGGGAGCCGGAAATATGACGATTACGAAAAGCCGGAGGTCTGTAAAAGTTGTCATACCCGCATCTACCAGCAGTGGCGGCAGGCGATGATGTCCCAGGCCTATACGCATCACTGGGATGAAATTGAATACTTTGATCTGGCTGTCCCGCACGGAGAAAAAGTTGCGATGTTCAAACCGGTGTCCGACGGTTGCAACGGCTGCCATGCCCCGCTGGCGTATTTAGCCGGCGACGTGCCGCCGCCGCGACCGGAGGAAAATTCCCGGGCGAACGAGAGCGTCAGCTGCGATCTCTGTCATACCATCACCGGGATTGACGGCGACCCGGTCAATTTCAACTGGATATCAAAGCCGGGACAAACCAAATACGGCGCCAAACCGGGACTGAAATCGCCCCATCATATCACAAAATTCAATGATGTTTTCACCATTGCGGAGTATTGCGGTAGCTGCCATAATGAACAGAATCCTTTCGGTATCTATGTAAAATCAACCCAGATGGAGTGGGCGGAGGGACCCTACAGTGCGGAGGGCGTGCCCTGTTTTGTCTGTCACATGCCCAAAGCTAAAGGACGCAGCGCCCCGATGGCGGAAGAGGGTATGGTCGCCCAGCACATTTTCCTCGGCGCTCACAATGAAGCCAAACTTAAAAGCGCCATCGAAATTTCTATTCACCCTGATGAACAGGAGGTCCCCTACGACGGCGTGGTAAGCTTTCAGGTGGAGCTCTTCAACGCCAAAGCCGGGCACAAGATTCCCACCGGCTCCGTGGAAGACCGGATTCTCTGGCTGGATGTACGAGCGGTGGATTCGGAAGGCAAAAAGTACCATCTTCCCGTTGATAAAAAAGGCTTTGACGGCGAGGAATATACCATCGCCGCCGATGAGCTGGCTTACAAAGATATGGCGGTTCCGCTGGATTTGAAAAACTTCAAGGGTGTTCAACGGGACGGTATTCCGGTGGGCAACCGCATTTTTCGCATGCCCTATTTTGACGAAAACGGCATCATGACGATTATGCAATGGAATACCCGCAGTCTTGGTGTGGACTACCGCATCGCTCCCCGGGAAACCAAACTGGAAACCTTCACCTGGGAAATGCCGGACGATATCGCCTTTGGAAATATAACGGTGACCGCCCGCCTGAATTATCAAAAACTGGTCAAGCCGGTAGCCGATTTTCTGAATGTACCGGCGGAGGAAAGTGAAATTATCCTCATGAATGAAGCCTCAACAACATTTAAAGTATATGATTAAGGAGAACCAAATGAATAAACAATGGACCTCACTAATCACTTGTCTGATTATCATTCTGATAATCAGTCAATCCGCACTGGCAATCCCGGCGTTCGCCCGCCGCTATAAATTCTCCTGTAATACCTGTCACGATCCCTTCCCGCGTCTGAAAGACTACGGCGACGAATTTGCCGGCAACGGTTTTATCGAACCTAAAGAAGAAAAATCCCGTGATTATATCTCCGCCGGGGATGATAAGCTTTGGTTGAACAGAGATTTTCCTATTGCTATCCGTTTTGATGCCTTTACAATGATGGAAAACCAGGGCGATGTGGAAAGGGATATGCAGACCCCCTACGGATTGAAACTTCTGTCCGGCGGAACATTATATAAAAACATCGGCTATTACTTCTATTTCTATATTTACGAACGCGGCGAGGTCGCCGGGCTGGAGGATGCCTATATTCACTTCGATAATGTCTTCAACAGCAAGCTCGATATCATGGTCGGGCAGTTCCAGACCTGTGATCCGCTGATGAAACGGGAACTGCGCCTGAGCTATGAGGATTATCACATTTACAAAACCCGGATCGGCGCATCCAGAACGAATCTCGCCTACGACCGCGGCGTCATTTTCGCCTACGGGATTGAAAAAACCGGCACCGATATTGTCGCCATGATCACCAACGGCAACGGCATACCCGAAGCCGGAAGCAACCATCGCTTCGACAGCGATTCTTATAAAAATGTCGGACTTCGCGTGGCTCAGGGTATCGGTGAAAATATCGGCATCGGCGGATTTTACTACCGCGGTGAAGAGGCAAAATTGAACGGTGCAACGATCTTCATTGACACAACCAACGTGGTCCAATATTTCGGACCCGACGTAGTGCTGAATCTCGGCAAACTGACTTTCACCGGTCAGTATCTGATCCGGATGGATTCGAATCCAAATTTTATTGCGAATCCCGATGAAACGCAAACCAATGGTATTTGTGCCGAATTGGTTTTTGCGCCCAAATACGATCAGTCAGATTTCTATTGGACATTGCTTTACAATAATATCGAATCCGATATCGCGGCGCATAATTATCACACTGTCACGTTGAGCGGAACCTATCTTATGGCGCGCAATCTGCGTCTGATTGCCGAGTATATTCACGACCTGGAAGCAGAGAATAATCTGTTTATCCTGGGACTGGTGTCGGGATTTTAACATGGCAAAGGTATCAGGACTGAAGTCCCGAAAGAATGACAAATTCACGCGCCCCAGGTCAGATAGGTCTCCAGGGCGTGATCCAGCACCTTCACCAGCCGGTTAATCTTGTATTTCGTCACATTGATTGCCGGCATTAGGCGTAGTACCGTCTTATGCGTGCAGTTCAGCAAAACCCTTTTCTTCAGGCATTGCTTCACAATATCGGCGCCGGGAACACTGAGTTCCACCCCCAGCATCAGCCCGACCCCGCGAATCTCTTTGATCACGGCGTATTTGGTTTTTAAGCCCTCCAGCTTTTCCCGCAGATATTTACCCATCTCCGTCGCATTTTCCAGCAGATTTTCATCGGTAATTACCTTTAATACAGCAATTCCGGCGGAACATGCCAGCGGATTTCCGCCGAAGGTAGAACCGTGATTGCCCGGCTGTAATACATGACAATCCTCACGCTTGACCACAAAGGCGCCGATGGGTACGCCGCCACCCAGAGATTTCGCCATGGTCAGCAGATCGGGCGCCACATCATAGTGCTGATAGGCAAAGAGTTTACCCGTGCGCCCGATCCCCGACTGGACTTCATCCAGGACCATCAGCGCGTCGTAGTGACTGCATAATTCCCGGGCAGCCCGCATAAATTCCGGTGTAATCGGTACGATTCCTCCTTCGCCCAGAACCGGCTCAAACATGATCGCTGCGACGGAATCGTTCATCATCTTTTCCAGCATGGCGATATTGTTGGCTTCGCAGTATTCAAAGCCGCCGGGCAGCGGATCGAAACCGTCGTGATAGACCGGCTGACCCGTGGCGGTGACCGCCGCAATCGTCCGTCCGTGAAAACTGTCCTTCAGGGTAATGATCGTTTTCTTACTGGGATTGCGTTTGCGGATCAGCTTGATGGCGCCTTCATTGGCTTCAGCCCCGCTGTTGCAGAAAAATACCTGCCCGTCAAATGTGCTTTCTATAATTAACTTCGCCAGTTCACCCTGGGCATTATTGTAATAAACATTCGGTACATGAATAATC
>JAFGXZ010000082.1 GCA_016936335.1 Fidelibacterota bacterium | reverse complement strand
ACAGGGAAAACATCTTTGACGGCTTCGTTTGCTGTTTTAGGCGGTCGGGATGTGATTGTGGCGGATTGTGATGTGGATGCGGCGGATATGCATTTGCTGTTGGATCCGGATTTTAAGAATGCGGAGAATTTTTACAGCGGTGTTCTCGCGAAAATCGACCAGGATATTTGTTCTCAATGTGGAAAATGCGCTGAAATTTGCCGCTTTGGCGCTATTCCAGTCATCAATGGTAAATATACTGTTCAGCCGCTAGATTGCGAAGGCTGCGGCTATTGTGCCCGGATTTGTCCGGTGAATGCTATTTCGATGGAAGAGCAGAATGTGGGTAACTGGTATATCTCAACGATAAAAACCGGTACGACGATGGTTCATGCTAGGCTGGGTATTGGTGCTGAAAATTCCGGAAAGTTGGTGGCAAAGGTAAAAAATGAAGCCAAACGTATTGCCGGGGAACAGCAGAAAAATCTTGTGCTTGTAGATGGTTCGCCGGGGATCGGTTGTCCGGTGGTCTCATCCTTGTCAGGCGCTAATTTCGTCATACTGGTGACGGAACCGACGGTTTCCGGTTTTCATGATCTTGAGCGGGTTTTCCAGTTGGTGAAGAAGTTTGGGATTCCTTCCGGTTGTATCATTAATAAAGCCGATCTGAATCCTGATATTACGCAAAAGATACGAGATTTTATTCTGATGAATGCTATTGTGTCAATTGCTGAATTACCTTATGATGAAACCTTCACGGAAGCCATGACCCAGGGACAGACTATTATTGAATTTACCGATGGAGAATTACAGAAAAATATCCGGCAGAGCTGGGAAAAGTTGAACGAAATTATCAATTAAAAATAGGAGCGCTAATGAAAATTGTATTTACAAGCAAGGGAACAGATTGGGAATCAAGAATTGATCCCCGTTTCGGTCGGACTGATTATTTTTTTGTTTTGAATGACGATACAAAAGAGGTCTCGACTTTAGATAATCGCGCGATTGCGGATACCGCCCACGGCGCCGGTCCGCAAACGGCCCAAAAGCTGTTTGAATTGAAACCCGATGTGCTAATTACCGGCAATGGTCCGGGCGGAAATGCAGCGCGGGTTCTGGCGCAGAGTGGTGTTAAAATCTATGTCGGCGCCGGCGAAATGACAGTCAAAGAAGCCTACGATGCATATAATAACGGTAGTCTAAAGGAATTCTGACCGTTGGAGAACGAAACCTGCAAATGGTATCCGGTATGTCCGATGAAACGGTTTTACGATGCCGGATTTCTGGCAGAAAAATGGATACACGACTATTGCTGCGGGAATTGGAAAAGATGCGTCCGTTATGATATGGAAGAATCCGGTCGCTTTCATCCTGATAATATGTTACCCGATGGCAGCATTGATCGGGATTTAAGATGACTATATTTCTGTGCATCATCTCTCTTAACGATAATCATAAGGAATGACAGGGTTGACTATGCCGGAAACGATTAAAATCGGAATTATTATCTGTGATCGCTATCGCCGCTGTGCCGGCGGGAAATGTTTGCGGGCGATGAAATACCGGGAAGGCGCTTTCAGTATTTACCACAAGGATGCAGAGTTGGAGCTGGTCGGCTATACGACCTGTGACGGCTGTCCCGGTGGTAATATCGAATATGCCGGCGACGAAATGGTCAAAAACGGTGCACAGGTAATCCATTTGGCGACGGGATTAGTCGTCGGTTATCCACCTTGCCCGTATATCGATACATTCAGGAAATTTCTGGAAAATCGTTTCAACGTAAAGGTGGTAATTGGAACTCACCCGATTCCCCAAAAATATGTTGACAATCATGAGAAATTAGGCACCTGGAAAAGTCCTGACTGGCAGGAAATGATTCGACCGACCTGGTCTGATGAAAAAACGCGCAAGGATTATAATTAATCGTAAAAATGGTAAAACAAGTATGAAAACCTATCTGGACTGTTTTCCCTGTTTTGTAAATCAGGCGTTGCGGATCGGTCGCATGGTGACTGAAGATGTTACTATTATCAAACAACTGATTGATGAAGTCGGTATGATGCTGAAGGATATTCCGCTGACCAGCATTCCGCCTGAGACCGGGGAGATTATCTTTAAAAGAGTCCGGGAGATCACCGGTCAGGATGATCCTCTGGCGGAGATAAAGAACCACAGTACCCGGGAAATTCTGGACCTGTATCCGCAATTGAAGCGGATGATAGCCAATTCCGACGATCCATTGCTGACAGCGGTGCGTCTGGCAATCGCAGGGAATGTGATCGATTTCGGTATTCATGATGATTACGACATTCATGCGGAAATTCGTGAGACACTGGAGAAGGATTTTGAAATTTGCGATATTTTTGAGTTTCGCCGGGCGCTAGAGCGGGCGGAGAATATCCTTTATATTGGAGATAACGCCGGTGAGTCGGTCTTTGACCGGCTGCTAATCGAGACTGTGAATAAGCCGACAATTTATGTTGTCCGAGCTGAACCAGTTCTAAATGATGTCACCTATGTTGATGCCGTCGCGGCGGGGATCGGGCAGGTGGCGGAGATCTGCTCTTCCGGCAGTCGGGCACCGGGAACGATTTTGCACTCCTGCAGTGTGAAGTTTCGGCAGCTGTTTCGCAGCGCCGATATGGTGATCAGCAAAGGTCAGGGAAATTATGAAGGACTGTCCGACGAACCACGTCCGATTTTCTTTTTATTAAAAGCCAAATGTCCGGTGATCGCCCGGGATATAGGCGTCAATGCCGGTGACATTGTACTGAAAAGGAGCGAAGCTAAATGAGCATTGATTTTCATCATCTTGGATTGACCATTGCATACGATACAGATGTCCGGGAATTTTATCAGGATATTCTGGGATTGGATGTCCGGCGCGAATTTGTTTTGGAAAAAGAGATGGCGGAAAGGATCTTTCACCTGAACCGGGATGTCAAAATAGTAGCGGGAATGATTGGTGATATGTATATGGAACTTTTTTTGGATTCAGAAGGAAGCCGGGTGGTCTGGGAGCATGTTTGTCTTGTCGTGGGTGATCGGGCAGCGCTGATTGAAAAGTGTCGCGCAAAAGATTACGATGTGACCGTGATCGAGCGGGAACCCGTGGATATGGTGTTTGTCTGTGATCGATCGGGCAATCGGTTTGAAATTAAACAGTACTGAATACCAAATGTTTAACGAGAGAGGAGTTATGAAGGAGATTATGGTGGCAGTTGCCACAGACAACGGGCGACAGTTCATTAACCGACATTTTGGGGATACAAGATATTTTGATCTTTATCAGGTGACAAGATCGAGCATCCTGTTTATTAAGCGGATCGAAAATGTCGTAGAAGGGCATGAAGAGCTTCATGAAGATCTGGAAAAAGCCAGGGGAGTAGCCGGACTGCTAAAAAAGGAGAATGTTCACTTAGTGGTTTCCAAAATATTTGGACCGAATATTAAGCGGATTAAGAAAAAATTCGTCTGCGTGATTATGAACGACTCCTCCGTGGACCTCGCACTGGAACGGTTGCAGCAGAACTGGGATATAATTATCGCAGAATGGGAAAAAGGAACCGATCGAAATCATTGTATTCTCAGAAAGGCTCTGTAACGAATATTTTGAAGTGACGGCGTAAATGATAATTCTAAACGCTTTTAAACACAGTTTGATGATCACCGGTTTCATCTTTGTTATGATGCTGGTGATTGAGTATATCAATGTTCAGACCCGGGGAGTCTGGCATGATGTTATGAAAAGGGGCAAGTGGATGCAGTATGTAGTTGCTGCGCTGCTGGGGGCGATTCCCGGATGCCTGGGCGCATTTACGGCGGTAACCCTTTTTTCCCACGGGATGATGTCTCTTGGGGCATTGGTGGCGACAATGATTGCCACCAGCGGTGATGAAGCCTTTGTCATGCTGGCGATGTTTCCCGGAAAAGCACTTTTACTAATCGCTCTGACCTTTTTAATTGGGATTGTCAGCGGATTCCTGACGGATAAATTCATTAAACTTCCGGGCAAGCCGGATTGGCTCAGGGAAAAAGATTTTCCCCTCCACGAAGAAGATAACTGTATCTGTTTTCCCCGGGGGGAAATTAAAAGACAGTTACAACAATCATCGATGGAGCGGGTTCTGTTGGTTGGCATTATTCTAATGCTGTCCGCGGTGATATTCACCGGTAAAATCGGACCGGCGGAGTGGAATTGGGTAAGAATCACGCTGCTGATTTCAATGCTGGTATCGCTTTTCATTGTAAGTACTGTGCCGGAGCATTTTCTGAAAGAACACTTGTGGAACCATATCGTCAAAGTGCATATTCCCAAAATATTTCTGTGGACCTTCGGAACGTTACTGGTTATCGGCGTTTTGATGCAATATATTGATATTACCACTTGGATAGCCGGTAACCTGGTCATCACATTGTTAATTGCCGTTTTGATTGGAATTATTCCCGAATCGGGTCCGCACCTGGTGTTTGTAACGCTTTTTTTCAACGGGACTTTACCTTTCGGTATTTTGTTGGCGAATTCGATTGTGCAGGATGGCCATGGTATGATCCCGTTGCTGGCGGAATCAAAACGATCGTTTCTGTTGGTGAAAAGTATCAATGTCATCGTCGGATTGATGGTTGGTTTGTTGTTTATTGGGATTGGATTGTAAGTGTGAAAACCAACCAGTTAGGATCATGAATAAATCAAAAGTAAAAGCCGGACCGAATATCGATAAACAACCAAAAAGGAAAATGTCACCCTTTGGCTATTTATTCAGATTCATTGGCTGGTGGTTTGGATTTACCGGTCTTTATGCTGCATTTGCGGTTTGCCCGTTCTGTGGACAGGCGGGGTGCCCGGTCGGCTTGGCGTCGGCCGGGATACTGGGAGCATTTTTTGCCCTTTGTATTCAGGATTGGAAACGCTTTTTCAAATTCATCAAGCAGAAGTTAATGAAAGAAAAAAAACAGAAACAGTTCTAATCATTCGCTTTTCTTGGGGGCTTTTAAGTTGCTGCTTCGCAGCGTTGGGTGTGTTTTAATTTAAAGAATAAAATGGAAAGGTATACAAATGGAAAAGTATGATGTAATTGTAGTTGGCGGCAGCGCCGCCGGATTGACGGCGGCCCAGACGGTCCGCCGGCACTACCCTGATAAGAAAATCCTTGTCATTCGAAAAGAGGAACAGGTGCTGATTCCCTGTGGAATTCCCTATATTTTCGGTTCACTGCAAGGACCTCATGAAAACCTGATACCCGATGGGGCTTATGAGGCGATGAAAATGGATCTGAGGGTGGCGCAGGTTGTGGACGTCGATCGGATAAACAAGCTGGTAAAGACCAATAGCGAAGAATTTGTCTTTAAAAAACTGATTCTTGCCACCGGCAGTTTTCCAGCCATGCCGCCGATTCCGGGTCATGATAAACAGGGAGTCTATGCTATCCTGAAAGACATTCCCTATTTAAATGAGTTACAGGAAAGGCTGAAAAGTGCTAAGAATGTTGTGGTTATCGGCGGTGGTTTTATTGGGATTGAAATCAGTGACGAAATTAAAAAATCCGGTGTGGAAAACGTCTGTGTGATCGAGATTGAAGAACACTGTCTTTCCCAATCCTATGACGAGGAGTTTTGTACTGAAATGGAGGAACAGCTGCGCTCGCGGGGCGTCAATATCTACACAGGTTCAAAAGTTATGTCCATTGATGGTAATGATCGTGTAGAAAGTGTAGCGTTGTCTACTGGGAAGACAATTCCGGCAGACCTGATAATTCTTGGTATCGGAGCGGTAGCGAACGCCGACCTGGCAAAGAAGATCGGTTTGCGGATTGGATTGACCGGCGGAATCGTTGTTGATCGGGCAATGCGGACCAGCGATCCCGATATTTTTGCCTGTGGTGATTGTGCTGAAAAGGTCTCTTTCTTTGGTGGAAAATCTTCGGCGTTGCGTTTGGCCTCCATTGCCACTCTGGAAGCCAGGGTCGCTGGAGCGAACGTATTCGGTATTAAGCGTGAAACGCCGGGAACGGTTGGTGTCTGGGGAACGGCTATTGGCAACCTGGCTATGGGAACTGCCGGTTTGACTGAAAAAATGGCGAAAGCGCACGGCTATAACGTTATCGGCGCGGTTAATGAGAGTGTGAACCGTCATCCCGGGAAACTGCCGGGTGCGTCAAAAATTAAGATTAAACTGGTTTTTGAGGTTAATTCCGGTGTTCTGCTTGGCGGCCAGGTGAGAGGCGACGCCAGCGCCGGTGAAATTATGAACGCTATTTCGGCTTGTGTTCTCAATCGCATGACAGCCGAACAGATCGCCATGTTTCAGTCGGGAACACATCCGCTGATTACCGCTTCACCAATTGCGTATGGTATTGTAAATGCAGCGGAGGCGGCTATCGCTAAAATGCTGAAAGTAAAGGAGTGATCATGAGTCGGTTATTATTTATTGATGACGATATCGATTTTCTTGAAGTTATGAGAATCTTCTTTGAAAAGAACGGCTATACGGTCGAAACGGCGACTACAGCTGAGGCTGGTAAGAAAAAAATTATCGCTGACAAGCCGGATTTGCTGGTTCTGGATGTTATGATGCCGTCGGAATTTGAAGGTTTTGAACTGGCGAGGGAAATTCGTGAAAACCTGAAACTGACCGATTTACCGATTATTATTCTGAGTTGTATCCACGACCGGAAACAGGTGCCCTATCGATTTGCGCCGGATAAGGACTATCTGCCCGTGGATGTGTTTTTGGACAAGCCGGTCAACCCTGAAACTCTATTGGAAAAAGTCGAAAACCTGTTGGGGATTCGTCGTGAAAAACCTCTCCGGGAGCTTTGATTTAGCATAAATAATTCAGGTAAAGATTTATTGGATAAAAAAGAAAATATCATAAAAAAGAAAGGTATCCTATGAAAATCGCAATTCCCCTGACAGGCGGAAAACTGTCGGCCCATTTCGGACACTGTGAAGAGTTTGGCATTTATGAAGTTGATAATGGAAAAGTCATGAAATCAGAGAAACTACCACCTCCGGCACATGAACCGGGAGTATTTCCCCGCTGGCTGCATGAAATGGGCGTCACGGTTGTGATTGGCGGTGGTATGGGCAACCGTGCGCAAAGTCTGTTCCATCAGAATTGCATTGATGTCTATTATGGTGTGCTGATGCCCGATCCTGAAGAAATTGTCAAAACTTATCTGGCTGGCGATCTTGAGAGTGGCGTCAATCTCTGTGATCATTAAAAAAAGGTAATCTTTATCCGATTCGAATATGCGCCAGTGACATGATTTTCAATTTATCTGAAAAAGACATTCTAACGCGTTTATAGAAGGGATAATTCTTTTTATGGTACTGGAACATCGGTATAGAGTCGAGCACTTTAATGCCGATACCCCAGTTCTCCATCTCATATATATCCTCAATGCCCCAGATGAGTTTTGCGGATTCGTCCATGCCGCTACGCTTGATAACCATTTTGTTCGCCATTTCAATACCTTTGGATGAACTGTAATCGAAGAGTATTTCCACGGCGGGGCATTCGTTTACAAAACGGGTGAAGAGTTTTTTGATATTCTCCTCTGTGAAATAATACAGTACACCGGCGAACAAGAACATCAGCGGCTTTTCGTCCGGGATTTCTTTGAGCCACTCCGGATCGAATACGGAAGCGGTGATGAATTTCCGACGGTCGCTTTCGGGGATGTATTTTTTTCGCAGTTCAATAACATCCGGCAGATCAAGCTCAAACCATGTCAGTTTTCCGTTATCGATGCGGTCAAAGGTCGTGTCCAGCCCGCAACCGATATTGATGACTGTTGCATCCGGGTACTGGTTTATAAAGGCTTTAATCTTGTGATCAAAGTAAATACTACGGGCGATCCAGGATGCCTGACTCAATTTACTGATGTTCCGGGCGATAGTCGTGAAATAATAGGGGATGGATTGAATAATTGAAGCTGCCATTTTATCAATAAGCAGTGGTTTTTTCTTCCGGGTTTCAATCGCCCTGCCCCAAAGTGGCAGCAGCAAGGTTTTTTGGACATTACCAAGTCCTAATACGTTCTTGTCAGACATTCAATATCCCTTAGGTAATGGATTTTAAAACTGTTATTGCTTCGTAACAATCCATCTTTTAGCTATCAAAGCCGCGATCAGCAGTTCCAATCCTAAAAAGGCCGCTATGGAGGGCCCAAAGGAAAAATCTCCGGCAAATGAAGCGATGAGACCACCGATAATGGCTACGATACCCATCAGCCATGCTGCAATCAGGCGCGTTGACCATTTCTTATAAAACAGTGCTGAAAAAGTCGCCGGAATGATCAGGAATGTGAAAACCACCAGTACACCGCCCAGCCGCACCGAATAGGTAATAACAAACCCCAGACTGACGTAGAATAGAAAATCCCATAGTTCGGTTTTTGTGTCACTCATGGATTGATTATGATAGTTATGTGAAATATCCTTAAAGCGGTAGCGAAAAATCCAGTGGAAGAGGCCGATAAAACCATAGATCAGTACACAGATGGTCAGGTCATGCCAGCCAGCCCAGAGAATATGACCGGTCAGCATCTCTTCCGTGTGGACGTCACCACCGGAAGCCAACCCAAGCATGAAAAGCGCCCCGGCGGCGGCAATGGCATAGGATACACCGATGATTGCTTCCTGTGGTATCTGTGTGATTCTCTTTCGTGTCAGGGCGTAGAACCAGGATGCCAGAATGGTGAATCCAAAGGCAAATGTATAGGCTATCCAGCTGCTTTCTTCCACATGCCAGATAAAGAAAGCTAAGGCCGAACCGATGGCCGCCATCTGCGCCAGGGCAATATCAATGAAAATAATTTCCCGTTCCAGTACGTGAATCCCAAAATATCCGAAAATTACGATCATCGACAAACTCACGAAAAACGGGACAGTTATAAAATGAAAGATTTCGTGCATAATCTTCGATTCCTTAATTATGAGTTGGAGTTGCGGGCAGTATCAGCCGTATAGTGATGGCTCCGAAAAAGAAGATACCCATTGCCAGAACCAGGCTCGGACCATAGGGCAGGTTGAAGCAGTAGGATGAAAATAAGCCCATCATGGAGGCCAGGAATCCGGTT
>JAFGXZ010000081.1 GCA_016936335.1 Fidelibacterota bacterium | reverse complement strand
GGTAAATCTACTTCCAGAAAAACACGATTTGGATGGATGTTGGTCGGTGCAATGATCATTATTTCCTGAATGGCATGGGCCTGGGATTTGATGCAGAGGTGGCGGCCCAGAACTATAATGAGGACGGTCTGAAAAAAGGTGGCAAGGATAAATACCTGTGGCACATTTTGAAAACGCTGCTATTATATCATGAACACTCAATGACTGTTTTAAATGATGGAAAATCCGAAAAATTCAACTGTTTCATTAATACAATTTCGATTGGGCGTCGCTTTGCCGGCGGGTATTTTCTGACTCCGCAGGCGCTTGCAGATGACGGACTTCTGGATGTCTGCCTGATCAAAGAACTGAAGTTTCTGCAGCGATTCAAAATTTTCACGATGGTGCCGACGGGCAGCCATTTGAAACACCCGCAGGTTCATTATTATAAAACCAACTCCCTGACACTGGAATTTGACAATAAAGTTCCTCATCACATGGACGGGGAACTGTTTTTCGCTTCCCAGTATGAAATCAACGTGCTTCCGAAAAAAATCCATATCATTTATAATCCTGAAGGGAAGCACTACTTCTCAGAATGATAAAAACACAAATTTTTGGGCCGGCATTCGAAGGATTTGAGCTGCGGCTGGTAAGTCGGTTGTAATTCAATCATTTATTAATAATCTATTCGACCATTAGCGTTTTCATGGCAGTTGACTTTCAAGTCCTTTTTAAGTAATATCTTTCCTGTTAATGTTTTTTGGAGGAGCGGGTTAAAGTTTGGGTTTTATTGAGACCTTAAAATCGATTTTCAGTAAAGCTATTTTCAGAATATTTCTGGCGTTGACACTGCTGACGGTGGTGGCGTCGGTGGCGGTTTTACATTTTGAAGGGCAGCAGAATCCCCAAGAATATCGGGGATTATGGGACTCCGTCTGGTGGGCACTGGTGACTGTTTTTACGGTTGGGTATGGAGATATTCGGCCGATTACCGTCGGAGGCCGGCTGGTAGGAATATTTGTAATGGTCTCCGGGGCTACACTTGTATCATTAATTACGGCTACAATATCGTCGATTTTTGTAGCCCGCAAAATCAGGGAGGATCAGGGATTGGAATCCATAAATTTTGCAGATCATATTATCATTTGCGGCTGGAATAACAAAGCCGAATCAATTATCGATACACTGTTTTCGCTGTTAAAAACCCGACCGCCACGCATCATCCTGGTGAACGAGCTTTCTGAGGAAGAAATTAATAGCGTTCTTGACAGATTCCGCAAATTTAAAGTAAAATTCATTCGGGGTGATTATACCCGAAACGCACCGCTTGAGCGGGCTAATATTCAGGATGCCAATACAATTATTCTGCTGCCGAACCTGGACCAGTTCGATCCGTCGGTAGCTGATGAAAAAACACTTCTGGCCACCTTGAATATTAAGTCCAGTTATCCGAAAAAAAAGGTTATTGCGTTTATCATGATTTCCGATAACGAGATCCATGTCAAACGGGCCAAAGCCGACGAAGTGATTGTCAGTGATCAGTTCGTTGATTTTATTTTGGCTGGCGATGTGGCCGAACCGGGTCTGTCAAATGTCGTCAATACGTTGTTCAGCGCTAAGAGTGATCACCGGGTTGCGACCGCCATCATACCGGCTCGCTTCAAGGGCAAGACATTTAAAGAGGTTTCTGACCATTTTAAGACCCAGCAGAAAATGCTGGTTTTGGGCGTCGTTGCCGTGGTTGAATCAATTGGTGTTTCCGACTTCCTGTCTTCGGATTCCAGTCACCTGGATGCGTTTATCGAGCGCAAATTGAAAGAAGCCGGCCGGACACTGGGTGAAGAGAATAAAACCATCGTCAATTTAAATCCTGCCGATGACTATATCATTCAGGAAAACGAAAAAGCCGTGGTGTTAATCTGATGGATATTATGAAGAGACAAAAAAATACCTGTGTGTACAACCCCGAAATTCTCAAAAACTATGAAATATTCTCGGGATTAGATGAAAACCAGATTGATAAATTTTGCAAAGTCATTACGCCAATCCAATACAACAAGGATGATATTATTATTCAGGAAGGCGACCCCGGCGATTCAATCCTGATACTGCTGGATGGGAAAGTTGAAATTTTACAGGCCTTAACCCTGAAAACCAATGTGTCCCAGGCCGATACCCGGGAAAAAAGCCTGATTTCCTTGTCCAGTGATTTTCGGCCCTTTTTTGGTGAGATGAGCCTGTTCAGCGAAGATGATAAACGCAGTGCAACAGTCAAGGCGGCATCAACCTGCGGTGTTGCAAAAATTGATAAAAATAAATTTTTTCAAATATGTAATGATTACCCGGAAATCGGCAATCTGGTCATGCAGAATATCGCCCGTGTTCTAAGCCGTCGTCTCAAGCAGGCCAATCAGAATGTACTAAAATTGACCACTGCTTTCAGTCTTATTATTGATTCTTAGAAGGGATGGAACTTGGCTGTTCAGTTAGAAAAAGTCTACGATCCGAAACATGTCGAATCCCGCTGGTATGCTTACTGGCTGGAAAAAAACTACTTTCATGCGGACAACAAATCTTTAAAAAAACCCTTTGTTATCGTTATTCCGCCACCCAACGTGACCGGGATATTACATCTCGGCCATGTGCTGAACAACACCCTTCAGGATATCCTGGTACGATATGCCCGGATGAATGGTTTTGAGACACTCTGGCTGCCCGGGTCTGATCACGCCGGAATTGCCACCCAGAATGTGGTGGAAAAAAATCTGCGCAAAGCTGGTAAAACCCGCTACGATTATAAGCGGGATGCCTTTGTCAATATCGTCTGGGATTGGGCCAATAAACACAAATCCATTATCCTGAGTCAATTGCGGAAAATCGGCTGTTCCTGCGACTGGGAGCGTGAACGTTTTACTCTGGATAAAGGTTTGTCCGACGCTGTGCGGCAGGTTTTTGTGAATCTCTATCAAAAAGGATTGATTTACCGGGGCCGTAAAATTATCAACTGGTGCCCGGTTTCCCAAACGGCACTTTCCGATGAAGAGGTCATTCACAAAGAGAGTCGCGGGCACCTGTGGTATTTCAACTATCCTCTGGCAGACGGGACCGGACATTTGACCGTTGCGACAACCCGCCCGGAAACCATGCTGGGCGATACGGCGGTTGCGGTGAATCCCAAAGATGAGCGTTTTAAAAAT
Source organism: Fidelibacterota bacterium (assembly GCA_016936335.1). Lineage (GTDB taxonomy): Bacteria > Fidelibacterota > UBA2242 > UBA2242 > UBA2242 > B118-G9. The sequence continues at coordinate 7,373 of JAFGXZ010000081.1, read as the reverse complement.
CTTATTGGGAAAAATGTTGTTTTGCCGATTATGAACAGAATTATTCCGATTGTGGGCGATGATTTCGTGGATCTTGAGTTTGGTACCGGTGCCGTGAAAGTAACACCGGCTCACGATCCCAATGATTTTGAAATCGGTGAGCGTCACGGCCTGGAAAAAATCAACATCATGAATCCCGACGCCACGATGAATGCCGCCGCCGGTCCCCTGGTTGATGGTAAAGATCGATTTGAAGCCCGGAAAATCGTCGTGGCAGAGATGGAACGATTGGGTCTGCTTGAAAAAATCGAAGATTATACTCATAGTGTCGGTTTCAGCGAAAGAGCCGGTGTCATGGTGGAACCCTATCTGTCGGACCAGTGGTTTGTGAAGATGCAACCGTTAGCGGAACCGGCAATTCGGGTGGTTGATGAAGGAAAAATCAAATTTCACCCTGGCCGCTGGGTCAAGACCTATGATCACTGGATGAATAATGTGCGTGACTGGTGCATTTCCCGCCAGTTGTGGTGGGGCCATCGCGTTCCGGTGTTTTATTGTACCCGGTGTGAATGGACCGACGCCTTGACGGAAGATCCGACCAGTTGTCCACAGTGTGGCGGGACAGTATACCAAGACCCCGATGTTCTGGATACCTGGTTCAGCTCCTGGCTCTGGCCTTTTTCAACCATGGGCTGGCCGGAAAAGACGGTTGATCTAAAAGCATTTTTCCCAACCAATACGCTGGTGACGGCACCGGACATCATTTTCTTCTGGGTGGCCCGGATGATTATGGCAAGCCTGGAATTCATGGGTGATATTCCTTTTACCGATGTGTATTATACCGGACTTATTCGGGATATGAAAGGCCGAAAGATGAGCAAGTCTCTCGGTAATTCACCGGATCCGCTGGAGCTGGTAGAAAAGTACGGCGCTGATGCGCTGCGCTATGGGATTATGTTAATTGCACCTCAGGGGCAGGATATTCTCTTTTCCGAAGAGCGGCTGGAAGCCGGCCGGAATTTCATGAATAAAATCTGGAACGCTTCCCGTTTTATCCTTATGAATATTGATGATGATTCCATATTGGAAGAATCCGTTGATCCGGACAAATTATCGCTGACCCTGGCGGACCAGTGGATATTGATTCGACTAAAGAAGACCGTTGATAAGGTTGAAAAAAACCTGAAACGTTTTCGGTTTGATGAAGTTGCCCGCACGATTTATGATTTTGTCTGGAGTGACTACTGTGATTGGTACATTGAACTGATCAAAGACCGGTTGTATAAAAAATCCGCTGAAGTAAAGCGAGTTGCGCTTTCGGTCGCTATCTTCACATTAAAAAATGTTCTCAAAATTCTACACCCCTATGCACCGTTTATCACGGAAGAGATCTACCAGCATCTGAAGTCGTCTTCCGAGCCGGATATCATCGTATCGGGATGGCCCAAATTGAAAGTATCTGTTGGCGACAAGACCATTGAAGAAAAATTTCAGGTGGTACAGGAAATGATAACCGCTCTTCGAACTGTCCGGAGTGAAATGAATATTCCACCGTCGGCCCAGTTGGAACTGCTTGTGCGGGGCAGTAATGATCAGTTGCCATTACAACTGATAAAGGATAAATCCTTGGCCGAATACGTTAAAAATCTGGTTAAAATTTCAGAAGTCCGTATCGTCACAAGCGGTGAAAAACCGCACCCGGCTTCCACAATCGTGGTCCATGGAACTGAATTTTTTATTCCCCTGGAAGGTCTGATTGACGTGGACGCCGAAAAACAGCGCCTGGAAAAGGAGATTAATCGACTTAGAGGATTGGTAATGTCAATCAAAAGCAAACTGACAAACCAGGATTTCCTTAAAAAAGCGCCCCCGTCTGTTGTGGACAGGGAGAAGGAAAAAGAGCAGTTTCTACGCGAGCAGCTGGTGAAGCTGGAAGAGAACTTGAAAGTATTTGTCTGATTCATTATTACAAACAATGATAACATCAAAATGGAGTGATTATGCAAAAGGATCGCAAACGGATTGTCCTTTTGTTGCTGATATGCTTATCTCTACCCTGTTTAGCAACGAATGAATTTAAAAACACCCAGGTGACAATTTACAATACTAATCTTGGACTTGTTTACCAGGAAAAAGAAATTGATCTTGTTAAGGGCAGAAATATACTCAAAATTGAAGGTGTGTCCAGACAGGTTCAGCCGGCAACAGTGAAATTAAAATTTCCCAAAATAGGTGGGCAGTACCAGGTTCAGGAACAGAATTTCCTCTATGATCTGGTCAGCACTTCGAAAGTATTCAGTAAGTACATCGGTGAAAAGATTGAGCTCCGGTTGGAATCCGGGGAGACAATTTCTGGTACATTGATGAAACAGGAAAGCGACAGAGTCATTTTAAGTTTGCCCAATGATGCTGTTCGTATTCTTAATGAAGACAAAATTGTCGATTATAAATTTCCGGCGCTTCCGGGCGGATTGATTCTCAAACCGACGCTGGAATGGAATGTTCAGTCCGATTTCAAAGGCAAGGCCGGCGCTCAGCTTAGTTATCTGACCGGCGGTATGTCCTGGAATGCAGAATATGTTTTAGTGATGAATCATAATGAAAAAAACTTTAATCTGAATTCATGGATTTCGCTGAATAATAATTCGGGTACTACTTTTGAAAATGCCAAGGTGAAGTTGATCGCCGGCGATATTCACAGGGCAACAAAGGGCCGTGGTGAATATAACGATATTTCTCAAGCGAGAATTCTAGGAATGGCCCAGAAAAAAATCCCGGAGAGCCGTGAAATTGCGGACTATCATCTTTATGAATTACCCGATCCCGTTACTCTGCGCGATCAGGAGATGAAACAGGTTAGTCTCTTTAGCGAAATTGCCGGAAGCGGGGAAAAAATATATATCTTTGAAAATAATTCCGGCAACGATATGAATGATCCGCTGCAGGTTATTTTCAAGATTGAAAATAGCGATGCAAATAATATGGGGTTTGCGCTTCCCGAAGGAGTTGTTCGTCTTTTTCAATACGATTCGGACGGATCACTACAATTTATCGGAGAGGACCGCATCGGTCACACAAGTAAAAAGGACACTTTACGGTTGATAATCGGAGATGCCTTCGATGTCAAAGGCCGGCGAACCATTGTTGAGCAGGACCGGTCGATTACAAATGCAGAAACGATGACAATCAGTATTACGATTACCAATCGAAAAAGCAAAGCGGTAAATGTTGAAGTGATTGAGTACCTTGCCGGATTTTGGAATATCCGGAAATCCAGCCATGAATACCGAAAGGAAACCAGTCACCGGATTGTCTTTCCCATTGTTGTAAAAGCGGATTCGAGTAAAACGATAAGCTATACCTATTCACGACGGTGGTAATTACAGATCGTGAAGCAGTCACCGGTTTTTCAAACAAATTCATTGCAGGCAAATACTCCTGTCACGTATGTGAAGGGGATTGGCCCGAAACGATCCGAAGTTTTGGCGCATGCCGGAATTAATACATTTTCCGATCTTCTCTATCATTTTCCCCGCCGCTACCTGGATCGCAGTACCATTACGCCCATTGCAAAACTGAGACCCGGTACGGAAGCGACAATTGTTGGAAAAGTGTTGTCGCTAAATATAGTCAAGACCCGTAAACGTCCCTATTTTCAGGTATTGATTACGGATGACAGCGGGCAGCTACGCTGTGTCTGGTTCAATGGAGCCAAGTATATCCAGAATGTTTTCAACGTTGGTGAAATGGTGGCCATGAGTGGCAAGGTGGAATATTATGGCGGTTTGCAGTTTGTCCATCCCGATTATGATATACTGGAAAGCAGCGACTATGCGACTCTGAATACCGCTCGTATCATTCCGCTCTATCCATCTACGGCAGAGTTGAAAAAAGTCGGTCTGGACAGCCGTGGATTCCGACGGCTGTTTCACAGATATTTTGAAAAACTGAACTGGCAGATTGATGAAATTTTACCCCGCGAGATCCTGGATACCTTAAAATTCTATGAAATCAACCGGGCGCTCCGGCAAATTCATTTTCCGGATACTATTGAGGAGTTAAATGGAGCAATCCGGCGGTTTAAATTCGAAGAGTTGTTCTTTTTACAACTCCTGTTGGCAGTAAAGCGACGCAGTATAAAGGAGATAAAAAAAAATCTGCGCTATGATACTACTGGTACTCATTTAAAGTCGATTTATGAAAAATTGCCGTTTGAACTCACCGGCGCCCAGAAAAAAGTGATTCATGAAATCTGGGAAGATATGAAGTCGGAAACTGTGATGAATCGCCTGTTGCAGGGTGATGTGGGTTCGGGAAAAACGGTAGTGGCGCTGCTTTGCGCCAGCATTGCGATCGGTAACAAGTACCAGGCGGCGGTTATGGCGCCAACGGAAATTCTGGCGGAACAGCATTATCGCAACCTGAAAAAATTGGGTGAACCGGCGGGGATAACTGTTCGGTTACTGATCGGCGGACAGAAGAAATCCGAACGTGATCTGATATTGGCGGAGATCGAAAGCGGAACCGCAGAATTGATCGTCGGGACCCATGCGTTGATCCAGGAAACGGTGACCTTTCAAAATCTGGCCTTGGTGGTTATCGACGAACAACATCGCTTTGGTGTATTACAGCGCAGTCAGTTAATCGAAAAAGGCCTGAATCCCGATGTGCTGGTGATGACCGCCACGCCGATTCCCCGCACGATGAGCATGACCCTTTACGGAGACATGGATGTATCGGTGCTGGATGAATTGCCGGCCCGCAAGGGCAGGATCATCACCCGGATTGTCAATGTGGATCAGCTCGACAAGGTTTATGATTATATCCGCAAACAGATTAAAAGTGGTGACCAGACTTATATCGTATATCCGTTGATTGAAGAGTCTGCGAAAATGGATTTACAGGCAGCGATTCAGGGGTTTGAATACTTACAGAAAAGGGTGTTTCCGGATTTCCGTCTGGCATTGGTACATGGCGGAATGAAAAGTGCCGATAAAGACGACGTCATGCAACGTTTCAGTGCGGGAACCGTTGACATACTTGTGAGTACAACCGTTATTGAGGTGGGTGTTGACAATCCTAACGCCACAATCATGCTTATTGAAAATGCAGAGCGCTTCGGACTGACCCAGATTCACCAGTTGCGCGGCCGGATCGGTCGGGGAGAGAAGAATGGTGTCTGTGTGCTGGTGGAGCGAAAACGCACAGAGACATCCCATAAGCGTCTGGGGATTATTAACGGGACAACGAACGGTTTTGAAATATCGGAGGAAGACCTTAAATTACGCGGACCTGGTGAGTTTTATGGAACCCGCCAGCACGGATTTCCAAAGATGAAAATAGCTGATTTACTGGTTGACAGAGAATTACTGAAACTTGCGCGACGTGAAGCCTTTATGCTTATAAAAAACGATTCCCATCTACGTCGCCCGGAATACTCAAATATACGAGAACACCTGATTACCCATTATGCTGATTATATGAATTTTGTGGATGTACTGTAGGAGCAACTATGAGCGATCAGAAACCCGATCAAAACGAATTGATGTTCATCGGACTGCTGCAATCCTTTGTATCCAGCGCCTGGATCCAGTTGGGTCGACAGGAAAATCCAGTGACGGGCAAAACGGAAATCAACCTGAAGGAAGCCCAATTCACCATTGATACGCTGGAAATGATTAAAAAGAAAACAACCGGTAATCTGTCCGATAAAGAGCAACAGATTCTGAAGTCAGCGCTGGCTGATCTGAAGCTGAAATTTGTCGAATTAAAAATGAAAAACGATTCCGATAACACCGAAGATAATTAAACATTTATACACAAGGACAATCATGGACATTTTGAAAAATAACAAGGAAAAAGTAATTCTGGCACTATTGACGTTTTTACTAAGTTGGATTGTATATATGGACACAATGGCACCGACAGTCTCTTTCTGGGATTGCGGTGAATTTATTGCCACATCGTATACTCTGGGTGTTCCCCATCCTCCGGGCAGCCCGCTCTATCTGCTGATTGGGCGGATCTTTTCGATATTACCAATCGGAAACGATATTGGCTACCGGGTCAACCTGATGTCGCCGCTGGTCAGTTCCTTTGCGGTCATGTTTTTGTTTTTAATCATTGTCCAGCTGCTGAAAAGTTGGGGCCGGCCGGTTTTGCTTATTCAGAAAATCGCTGTTTATGGTGGTGCTTTCATCGGGGCCATGACTTTTGCTTTTACCGACAGTCACTGGTTTAATGCTGTCGAGGCGGAAGTCTATGCCTATTCCACTTTTTTGACTGCGATAGTCGTCTGGTTGATTCTGTACTGGGAACAACGCGCCGACAAGCCTGGCCATGAGAAATATTTACTGATCATCGCCTATATTATGGGGCTGGCGACCAGTCTGCATCTGCTGAACCTGCTGACAATCTTTTTTATTGCCCTGATCGTTTATTTTAAGCGGACAAAAATATCCAATATCGGCTGGTTGGTCGCCGATGTATTAATCGGTGTGGCTGCGGTATCAATCATGTTTGTTTTCTGGCGAGCATTAATCACTAAATCCTTCCCCGCTCAAACCATCATGACCCTCCTTTCTTTTGCCGGTGTTTATATTCCGTTATATCTGAAATCCGAAAGTACACGCCTGAAAGAGCACAGTAAAACGGTACTAATGGCAACGACGGCCTCAGCTGTTTTTCTGGTAATCAACGGTGGTGTGATTCGGGGTATTCCGAAAATTGCCGACTCGTTCGGATTGTTCGCTGTCGTTCTGACAGTCATTATTGTTTTTATCGCGACGGCATGGGCGATTCGAAAAAAACATCATATTGTCTCGCTGGCCCTGATGTCTCTTATTCTGATTATGGTTGGTTATTCACCCTATACAACGATTTTTATCCGAAGCAATCAGAATCCAACTATTGATGAAAACGATCCCCAGACCACTCACCAGGCGGTTGCCTACCTGGAACGCGAACAGTATGGTCGCCGGGAATTTACGGATATTTTTAACCGCAAGGTCTGGAAACCCGAAGCCGATAATATCTGGAAGGGTAAAAGCGGCTTGAATTATTTCTGGAATTATCAGATTAAAAAGATGTATATCCGCTACTTCAACTGGCAGTTTATCGGTCGAAATGATGCGAATGTTGATCCCTTTCAATTTTTTCTACCGTTCCCCTTTCTCATTGGACTCTATGGTTTGCTGACGCATTTTAACCGGGATAAAAACAAAGCGCTTTCCGTTCTGGCCCTGTTCATTTTTACGGGTCTGATGATTGTGCTGTATCTGAACCAGGATGATCCGCAGCCCCGGGAACGTGACTATTCCTATGTGGGGTCATTTTTTGCATTTTCTATCTGGATCGGTATCGGTGCCACGGCCCTGATTTCTCATCTGACAGAG
>JAFGXZ010000080.1 GCA_016936335.1 Fidelibacterota bacterium | reverse complement strand
TTTGTTTCTTCTTCAGAATTCCCGGTTATAATATTTTCAACATACTTTGCCATCATGTCAACTTCAATATTGACCAAATCACCACTCTTTTTTAAAGATAAACTGGTATCCTTCAATGTCAATGGGATTACTGAAACCGATATCCGATTTCCGAATTTTTCAGCCACTGTCAGACTGATCCCGTCGATTGCAACGGAGCCCTTAAGAATGATGTAACGCATTAATTCAGCAGGTAGATCAATTGTGATAATTGCTGCTCTCCCATTTTTTATCATCCTTGAAATCGCAGCGATCCCGTCGACATGCCCCTGTACAAAATGACCGCCAAAATGACCGTCTGCCGGCATCGCTCGTTCAAGATTGACTTTCGTTCCGACTCTAAAATGTTTAAGCGTCGATCGGTTTATAGTTTCCTGAACAGCTTGCGCCGTAAAACTATCATTTTTAAAAGAAACCACACTTAGACAAGTGCCATCAATAGCGATGCTGTCGCCAATAGCCAGCCGTTCCAATACTTTTTCAGCACTTATTTCAAACAGGCAGCCTTCAGAGTTTATTGAAACCCGACGGACTGTACCCAGTTCTTCGATTAATCCGGTAAACATCAGGCCAATCTCCCCCGAATCAGTAGATCCTGTCCCAGCATCTGTACATCATCCCATTTCAATTGAATAGCGCTATCCAGAGATTTCATAAATCCGCTGAAGGTTGAAATGCCTTCGCCCAGGACCTTCGGAGCGATAATCAGTTGAATTTCATCCACCAGATCGTGCTGGATTAGCGAACCCGCAACCTGGCTTCCGCCTTCGGAATAAATGGATGTAATGCCAAATTCCACCAATTTTTCCATTGTTTTTTGCAAATCAATCCAGCCAAAAGAATCACCGGGAACATGGATAACATTGACACCTGTTCCTGTCAGTTGCTTAATCTTCGCATTTTTATCATCAGAAGCAGTCAAAATTACCGTTCGGTGTCTGCATTCGTCGGAAACAAGTTTTAGTCGCGGTGGAATCTTTAGCATATCATCCAGTATCACCCTATAAGGTATAAATCCACCCCGATCAACCGGAAGCAAACCAGGATCATCTTTAAATACTGTTCCCATTCCAACCATGATTGCATCATGAATAGTCCTCTGCTGCATCACAAAATCCCGTGCGTCCGATGAACTGATCCACTGGCTTTTTCCAGTTATATCAGCGATATAGCCATCGGCAGTTTGGGCCATTTTCAAGGTAATCCAGGGTCGTTTCTTTTCTATTGAGTTAATGAATCCCCGATTTATTTGACGGGCTTCTGATTCGAGCAAACCAGTTGTAACATTAATTCCGGCATCCTGAAGCATTCGAACACCACTCCCATTAACAAGAGGATTCGGATCAATCATGCTAATATATACTTCTTTAATTCCGGCATCAATTATCTTTTGTGCACATGGCGGGGTTTTTCCAATATGACTGCATGGCTCGAGACTCACATATAAAGTTGATCCTTTTGCCAATCCTCCAGCCTGTTCGATTGCCCAAACCTCGGCATGAGGTCCACCAAATTTTTGATGATAACCCTCGCCGACAATTTGATTATCGTTCACCAGAACAGCGCCCACCATCGGATTGGGACTGGTGTTCCCCCGCCCTTTTTCCGCAAGAACCAGCGCCTGGTGCATCCATTTCTGATGTTTATCCATAAAAAAACCCGAACGCCCGGGACTTTTTTGATCTTCTTCCATCCGGACTTTTACCGTCGGTCCCTGAATTTCACAGGATCTGCCCTCGTTTCTAAGGACTCGCGGACTTTAACCGCCGGTCAGGATTCACACCCTGCCCCGAAGACGTAGTGCAAATTTAGGATGCTCAGAATGCAGATGCAAGAAAAGTGTATCAATTAATATTGGGTGTTGCACTGATAGCCTATTCCAACTACCGTTTCCAGTAAATCCCGGTATGGTCCCAGTTTTTTTCGGATGCGTCCAATATGAACATCCACAGTTCGGTCGACAACATACACGTCGTCACTCCAAACCTGGTTCAATAGAGAGCTTCGAGAAAATACCTTATTGGGATTTGATGCCAGAAATGTCAGTAATTCGAATTCTTTACGGGGAAAATCTACCTGTGAACCATCAATCAGGACGTTATAACTGCTTTTCCGGATTTCAATACCTTTAATCTGTATTTTTTCCGTATCGATAACAGGACTATCAGATCGTCTTAGAAGTGCTCTGACCCGGCTCTGAAATGTTTTAATACTGAAAGGTTTACGGATAAAATCATCGGCTCCGATTTCCAGACCAAGTACTTCATCAAATTCATCGGTTCTTGCAGTCAGGAAAATAATCGGTGTTCTATCTCCTTCTGATCGAATCTTGCGACAGACTTCAAACCCATCCATTTCAGGCATCATGATATCGAGCACAATAAGATCGTACTTATGTTTAATAAACAGACTCAATGCTCTGGCACCATCGCTTGCCAGAGTAACAAAATCTCCTTCCTTGAGGAGGTGATGTTTCAACATTAGCAATAAGTCTTCTTCATCATCGACAATTAGTATATTTTTATTCACATGATTCCTCTTTATTTTTTTAATTATATTCTATAATCGAATTGTAAAGACAGAATAAATATTTTGTGAATTTTCCGTTAAATAAAAGGAGCATGATCTAATCGATCATGCTCCTGACTTTAGGGAAGTGATTGAAATGTTACTTTAGAAGAGTAATTTGGTGATTATATGTCATCTCCCCTGTGCTTAATTGAACCATATATGAACCCGACGCCAGTTTTGATCCGTCCAACGGTAACACATGGTAACCTTGGTTCAGATATCCTGAATACATCTCAACGATTTTTTGGCCAAGCATATTATATACACAAATTTCAAAATTGTCATTTTTCGCAATATACAACTTGATATTTGCAATCGGATTGAAGGGATTCGGATATGAACTTATTGAAAATTTGGAAACCATCGTATTTAGACCATTCGCTATTCCTGTCTGGTCTGAAAGACGTCCGGTTTCACTCAACAATGACCAATCAGCAAGCCACATGTCATTATTGAAAGCGCCTGAATAATCCACCTGAGTGAAGAATCCATCATCTGGTAAACTGACATAATTAGAATATACCGGAGAACCAAATATCGGTCTTGGGTCAATAATTCCTGTACCTGATTCACGACCATCCAATTGCATGAACATCGGATCAGCATTAATTGCAACCATGCTCGAATTACTTGAATGAAATTGCCCCTCGGTACAGCTGAAGATGATATTACTTTCATTGAATAACAGCGAATCACCAATTAGCGCCAGTGTAGCATCATCAGAAACCCGCACACCAACGCCATTACCGTAGGCGATAACCACATTTCTAAAATCTCCGCCGGTACCTTCACGCAAACGGATCATCTGATCGGATCCATCGTTGGACGGGGTACCGCCTCCGGGACCGATCAGGGTCACGTTATGAAATTGCGGGTAGGATCGCGGTTGAATATCCATGTTACTGCCGGAGTTGTCCATCTCAAAACCACGACCGCAAACATCCTGGCCCTGGATTGCAAACAAAAACTGACCTTTACCCTGGTAACCCTCATCGCTGTCAAACGCATCATCACCAACAAACAAGACCGACAGATTCCGAACATTCACAGTGCCGCCAAAGAACTCAAAACCGTCATCCAGATTAAAGGCAACTTCGCAATATTCCACGACAGTTCCGTCACCGACACCGGCGAAGGTAATACCATTGATCTCGTTGTCCTGACCAATCGAACGACCGCCGTACCAGACGCGTACATAGCGCAGGATACCACTGTCATCGTGAGGATCATTACCACCGTAAGGCACACCAACCAGACCTTCAACAAAGGACTCACCCTTATTTGTAGGAGCATTTCCAAGCAGAATCAAACCACCCCAGGTACCACGCTGCGGCAACTGGTCTTCCGGTAAGTTCGAGGTAAACGTGATCGGTGCATCCGGAGTACCGTCCGCGATGATCCTGGCGCCGCGTTCGATAATCAGGGCCGGGGCTAATCCGGCACCGTTATC
>JAFGXZ010000079.1 GCA_016936335.1 Fidelibacterota bacterium | reverse complement strand
GATAATAATCCGGACTGTGCCAGTTCGGGATTTTCCGGGTCTTTCAGGGAATTGACATAGCCCACAGGATTGAAAGCGTAACCCTTACCCCAGTTATAGCGACGTTTTCCCAATAAAAATTGAGAATTGATCGTCAGATTCAAATTGGCATATAACTCATACAGACTGACATTGATCTCATTATTATGGGAATAGTCGGTAAAAGTCCGGAAGTGAACGCTGATATCTTTGGTCTGATAATCACCATTCAGGTAAAATCCCATGCGATAGGCTGCCAAAAGATTCTCTAACGATTGATTTTCATACTGCAACTGAAAAATCGGAGAATTTGGACGGCTTTCGAATAGGGAATATTTACCATCGAGATTGCCACTTATCTGCATCGTCTCAGGGGGCTGATCATCGGGGATCGTAAAGTCATATTCTCCCGCCCCGGCAGCAAACCAGAACAGAACCAGCCAACAAAAAACCAGCTGTGATTTCATTTTCTCAGGCTTTCAATTCTTGACATATAGTTCATCGTGAATACTTCGTCGGGAAAAGTTCGGGGTTTGACCTGCGAAAAGATCATCACGGAACGGTAATCTTTATAAAGCGGGCTGTGGGTTTCGATCACGGAGGGTCGGACGATACCGCCGCCGAAATCCCGGGTTTCTTTAAATTCCAGGGTTTTGATCAGCATACCGCTGGCAGAATAGCATTCAATTTTTACGAGGATTTCATCTTTTGTCGCCCACATTTTTAAACGATCGTAAGCCACCGTGTTAATTTTGGCTTTTAAATTCAAAATATAGCCATCGGGATCAGTATCAACCTGGTCAACATCGTACTCCACGTTGTAATCAACCTGCATGATATCCGCATTGTTAAAAACGCCGCCCGTCACGGATTGAAGACTTGTGATTCGAATGGGTTTACCGACATTGGGGATATAGAGCCACATATTTTCACCAAGCCGAAGCGTCGTTCGACCTTTTTCACTGGCGGGTGAAAGGAACAGCATCGCCATTTTGTCCTTACCTTTTTTGACGGTATAGACGATGAACTCCTTCTGCCTGCCATTGGGTTCGATATTGATGAGTTTGCGGTATGCTTCATAACTCTCAGGCATCAGCTTTTCATCAATGCGCTTTAGCAATTCATTGCCGTTCTGGGCAAAGACCGAACTAACAGCAAAAAACAGCCAGGTTATTGTAATTATCTTAAATCTATTTTGCATTGGATATTCTCCTCGGTTATACATGTCTCAGGGCGTCCACCGGTTCCATACGGGCGGCTTTCAGCGCTGGTTGCAGACTAGCCAGAGCGGAAATGAGCACGACGGTAATCACGCTAAAAAGTGTCTCTGCGACCGGAATTGCCGGTGCGAGTGAAAGTGTCATCATACCGAACTGGAAGTTGATTTTAACAGCATTGATGATCAATATTATCCCGATGCCGATGACATTACCGATCAGGGCGCTTAATATTCCCAGCATCAAACCCTCAGTCAGGAAAAGAGCCAGTATTTTTCCCGGAAGGGTTCCGATGGAAGCTATTGTGCCGATTTCACCAATCCGTTCATAAACTGACATCATCATAACATTTAAAATGCTGATCAGGACAATGGAGACCAGCACAATTCGGACGACTACGATCAGTAAAGTGACAATTTTCGAAATGCTGGCAAAGGGCGACAGTTCTTCCCAGGTATGAACCTCGAAAAAGGGTTTACCTGTTTTTTCGCCTGATATGGGTTCCAGTTGGGATTTTAACTCCAGGGTGATTTGGTCTAGGCGGTCAAAATGATTCAGTTTGATGGCGATTTCGGTGATTTCAGCCGACTCGATCCGCAGTAAAGCGCGGGCATCTTCCAGGTGAATATAGCCATCTTTGCCCTGCGGTCCCAGGATGTTTTCTGATATGCCTGCGACTTTGAAGGTCATGCCGTTCACCGAACCTTCGCTGTTAGTAGCGACCAGTACAATCTCATCGCCCAGTTTGACGTTCATGCCTTTGGATATATTCAAAGGGATCACAATCGAACCGGGAGCGACGAAAATTTCCGGATTGGTTTCGCCTTCTTTAATCCTTTCGACCAGATCAGTACACACCTGGCTCTCTTTTTCTGGATAAATGGCAGTGAGGCGCATATTGGTTGTTTGGCTGAAATTGCTGACCATGGCGGTGAAGCGGATACGTTCGGAATAGGCTTTCACCTCCGGATGATTATTCAGTAACGATCTGACTTTGTGGAGATTGGGTTCAGAAATAGTGAGATCGAGTGGAAGATTATCAATTGAACCGACGTAGCCATGCTTGTGAATTTGCAGATCACCAAGATTGGAATTGGTCAGGATTCCGATCACTTCGCTTTTGAATGAATTGCCGATTGCACTGAATATGATGACCAGCGCTACTCCAATGGTAATGAGGGATGACGTTAAAAGAGTTCGGCGGGTATATCGGCGTAAATTCCGCCAGGCGATTTTAAGAATACTGATCATTTTAATTTACCTCCCTGTTGATTGGATTTTCCTGCGTTTTGGTAATCAGTCCGTCCTCCATAGTTAAGACGATCTCGGCTTCACCGACGATTTTCGGATCGTGGGTTGCGAAAATGAAGGAGGTATCAAATTCCGCCTGCATAGCGTGCATAAGCCCAATAACTTTATACGCCGTGTGATGATCAAGGTTGGCGGTCGGTTCATCAGCCAAAACCAGTTTGGGTTCGGTCACCAACGCCCGGGCGATGGCGACCCGCTGCTTTTGTCCGCCAGAAAGCTGCGCCGGAAATTTATCTTTTTGATCGCTCATGCCGACCTTTTCCAGCAAGTCGAGAATTCGTTTTTTACGCTTGTCTGCCGGGACATTCTGCACCATAATCAGTGGGTACTCGACATTTTCATAGACGGTCAAAACCGGGATCAGGTTGAAATTCTGAAAAATAAAACCGATGTTGTCGCCCCGGAATTTGGCGGCCGTTTGACGGTTCAGGCGGGTGATATCCGAACCCGCTACCAAAACACGACCATCCGAGGGCTTATCCAGACAACCGATTAAATTCAGTAAAGTAGTTTTTCCGCTGCCAGAGGGACCCACAAAGGAAATAAATTTTCCCGGGTTGATACTCAGGTCAATGCCACGCAGCGCCGGAACATTGATCTCGCCGCTGATATAGGTTTTTTTTACGTTTTCAAGCAGGATAAGACTCATTGTTGCTGCTCCTTTTTCGTTTTTTCATATTCTGATAAAAAGCGGTTTAAATAAACAATTTTTGACTGAATATTCTCCGCCCACTGATCCAGATATCTGATGCCTTTGGGAGTTATGGTGTAGATCCTTTTTGCTGGACCTGATTCCCCGGTCAGCCATCTGGATTCCACACAGGTTTCCTTTTCCAGTTTTCGGAGAATCCGATAAATAGCGCCGATATCGGGCTTGGTCGCCATCAGTTGTTCCTGCTTTAAATTTTCGATGATTTCATAGCCATAGCCAGGTTTTTTCTGTAGCAGTAAAAGGACATAGGGCTGTAAAAAAAGCGGCGTCCTTCCGGTAGGGTGTCCACATTTGTTATTGTCGCACATAAATTTTTCCTTTTGTATTAATCTATATATGTATATAACATATATAAAATAATCACAGTATATATAAATGTCAAGAAGTACTGTGACTCACAGCTTATTTCTGGGTTAATTTTTGTATGCCGGGCTTAATTCATCGGGACTGAATCCGGAAAAAGGAAAAAACACAACAGAACTAACTGATGTCATGAAGCAATCTGAAATATATTCCGATATTTTTTACTAACGGAAACCAGCATCAACATGACCGGGACTTCGATCAGTACACCGACGACGGTTGCCAGTGCCGCTCCGGATGAAAGCCCGAAGAGCATTGTGGCGGTGGCAATCGCCACTTCGAAATGATTGGAGGCGCCGATCATGGATGCCGGCGCGGCGTCTTCGTAAGAGAGTTTCAGCCAGCGGGCAAACAGAAAGTAACCAATACTGTAAATGAAAATTGTCTGAATGAAAAGGGGTATCGCGATCCAGAAAATCGTCAGTGGATTCCGGACAATAATCTCACCTTTGAAAGAAAAAAGCAATATTAATGTTACAAGCAGTGCCACAGTGCTGACCGGAGTGAGAAAGTGAATAAATTTTTCATTGAACCAATCCAGCCCTTTGGATTGAATAATCCATTTGCGTGAAAAATAGCCGGCAAACAGCGGCAGAGCAACGTAAATCCCGACCGATACTAAAATTGTCTGCCAGGGAATCGGCATGGCATTGACACCCAGCAGGAATCCGCCCAGCGGCGCATAAAGAAAGAGCATTGTCAGGGAATTGATCGCCACCATGACCAGCGTCAATCCGTCATTGCCTTTGGCTAAATAACTCCACATGAGAACCATTGCCGTGCAGGGCGCGATACCCAGCAAAATTGCCCCGGAGATGTAACTGCGCCAGAGTTCGACCTCCTGACCGGATTTGATGATTTCCGTCCCCGGCAAGAATTTGCGGAAAAGTACTCCCAAAAATATATAAGCGAACAGGTACATGGTAAAGGGTTTGATCGCCCAGTTGACGATTAGCGTCATGGCGACCGGCTTGGGTGTTTTGGCGGCTTTGACCACTTCGGAGAAATCGATTTTCACCATGATCGGGTACATCATGAAGAACAGACAGATGGCGATGGGAATCGAGACCTGGTAGACCGACATGGCGTCCAGTTTAATGGCGATGCCGGGAGCGATTTTACCGAGCAGAATCCCGCCGGCGATGCAGAGCAGGACCCAGAGTGTCAGATACTTTTCGAAAATATTTAATCGTTTTTCGGTTTTCATCCATTCCTCAGACTATTTAATCATCAGGTAAATTCCGGCAATAATAACCAGAATTCCGCAGATTTTTCTTAATATTAACGTGAGTTCGACGTAAGCATCGTTGTATAAAATAACTATAACATCATAATTAATAGTAGCTTTCATGGAGTTCCTTTTGTAAT
>JAFGXZ010000078.1 GCA_016936335.1 Fidelibacterota bacterium | reverse complement strand
CTATTTTTATATTGATACAGAAAATTATCCGCGTTGCGATCCGACATTACCTATCGGTATTTTTGATTCCGGCACCGGCGGTCTGACAGTCATGGACGCCATTGTAAATTTTGACAGTTTTGATAATGTGACGAATATTTTAAAAATGGGTGGAGACGGCCGTCGGGATTTTGAAAAAGAATGGTTCATCTATCTCGGTGATCAGGCCAATATGCCCTATGGAAATTACGCAGCGGAAAACAATACAGAGTTGTTGCTGGAACACATCATCAAGGATGTACAGTTTTTATTGGGCAACAAATATTATCAAACTGCCAAATCCCCACAGTTTCAGGATGATAAATTGCCGGTGAAATCGATTGTCATAGCGTGTAATACGGCAACGGCTTTCGGTAAAGAGAGCATCGAACGCTTTCTTCGGGAAGCGAAGCTGGATTTGAAAGTAATTGGAGTAATCGGAGCCGGAGTCAGGGGTGCTTTCAGTTATATTTCTCCGGATGAAAATTGCAGTATCGGGATAATAGCAACAGCCGGAACGGTATCATCGGGCGGTTATGTACAGGCAATCAACCAGTATATAAATTCGGCGGCTCGTGAGGACAATGTTTCCGTGTTTCAGCAGGCTGGAATAGGATGGGCTGGTGCGATTGATGGATCACCGGAATACATATCTTCAACTGCAACCCGGCCCTACGCTGAATATCGCGGACCATCTTTTGATCATTCGGCGGCGGTCATTGATAAAAACATTCTGGCTCGGTATGATTTTAATTGGGGAGGCAACCAACTATTATATATAGGTGAACCGGAAAATCCGGATACTATCCAATTGAATTCGGTTGAAAACTATATCCGCTATCATGTTGTATCCTTGCTGGAACAGCTGCGAAAAGCCGAAGAACCAAAGCCCCTGAAAGTGATTATTTTGGGGTGTACTCATTATCCGTTTTACAAATCACAAATCAAGACACAGTTGCAGCGCTTATACAATTACAAGGAAGATGGCCAACTGGTCTATCGGCCGTTTATGAATGAAGATATCATTCTTGTCGATCCAGCGATAAACACTGCCCGGGAATTGTTTGAATACCTTTATGAAAACCATCTGCAAAATGATTCTGATATTCAAAACAGCGAGTTTTACATCAGTGTTCCTAATGTGACCAATTCCAATGTTCATCTGGACGGTTTTGGGAATTTTACCTATAAATACAAATATGGCCGCAGGGCCGGAAATACCCAGGAATATGTCAAGCGAGTACCCTTTAGCCGGCAGACACTAAATACCGAAGTAGTCCAGCGCTTGTCAAGTGGAATTCCGATTGTTTACCAATTGATCCATGGATTCAATTCATCAAACACAAAAATGGATTACCTGTCGGAACGGGACAGACTGTAAAACATTCTTTCTGCTTTTAGAATTTCCTTCCCACCGATAATAATTACCAAACAACGTTGGTTATGCGACAACTTTTTAGGACATTCATTCGTCTTATTAAATGTAATGTGAAATAGCGAATAAGGGGAGTTAATCATGAAACACAAAGATTTTTTTATTCAATTATTTTGCTGGGTAATGCTGGTTCTGGTGATTATCAGTCCGGCTATTTTATCTGCAAAAAGTATCCACGGCAGTGGTAACCAGATAACGATTAAAGAAAGCTACACCGATTTTGATGAGATCGAAATTTCTCATTCTTTCAATGCAAGAGTGAACTATGGAAAAGAATATGGTATTATCGTTCGTGTGGATGATAATCTGAAAGACTATGTCATTATTGAAAAAAGAGATAATTCATTGAAAATCGGTATGAAAGACGGGCATTCCTATATCAATAGTCATCTGGAAGTATCGGTTACCATGCCGGATGTTCGCAAACTTGGACTTAGCGGGGCCTCATCGATGGTTATTGACGGATTTGTTTTTCAGCACGATCTGGATCTGAATTTATCAGGATCAAGTAAGGTTTATGGGACAATTGAAACCGGGAACATTGATCTGAACTTGTCGGGAGCCAGCGATGTAACCCTGAAGGGTAAAGGTGAAAATTTGGATATTCATGCCAGTGGTTCCAGTTTGGTGAGAATGGATGATTTCAAAGTAAACGACGCCAAATTAGAGTTGAGCGGGGCCAGTAACTGTATGGTCAATATTGACGGTGAAATGGATGTTTATGCCAGCGGTTCCTCGAAGGTGAAGTACTGTGGCAAAGGGGAACTGGGCTCTATCGAAGCCAGCGGTTCCTCAAAAGTCAAGCGAATGTAAAAAATTTTTGTAAAGTAGAACAAAAGGCTCGTAAACTACGGGCCTTTTTTATTAGCAGACTCCCAATAAAGTATTTTTAAATCTTCCGTGAGTAAAAGGCAGGGGCGGTGTAAAAACCGGCCCTGTTTTTAAATTATGCATATAAATCAGAATTGTGTATTTTATTGGTGTAGTGTAAGAACGGATCGAAAAGTGAGTACAATTATAACGTTTAAAATAAAAACGATTTTGCTTTTGGCAATGACTCTGGCGGTTCTCCTGATAAGTCGGGGAATTGCTTCGGATAATTCCTGGATGATTTATGATGATTCGGAAGTCGCTGAAATTCATATTACGATTGATCCGGAGATTTTGACGTGGATTTACGATGGTGCAAATTTAAATAGTGATTCGCTCCATCTGGCCCAGTTTCATTTTAAAAACAAGTACATTGACGAGAGCGTTGAGAATATTGGTTTCCGTCTGCGTGGAAATACATCAAGAGTGTCGGCCAAGAAATCCTTTAAAATATCGTTTAATACCTTTATGTCCGGACGGGAATTTTATGGATTGGATAAAATGAACCTGAACGGTGAACATAACGATCCGTCAATTATCCGCAGTAAACTTTGCTGGGATATTTTCAACGATATCGGCACGATTTCCAGCCGGTCAGCCCATGCGGAAGTGTATATTAACGATGTTTATTATGGGCTCTATATCTCGGTGGAACATGTCGACGATGAATTTGTCGATAAACACTTTGCCGATCCCTCCGGGAATCTATGGAAATGTCTCTGGCCGGCCAATCTGGAGTACCGTGGTTCAGACCCGGGAGATTATCACCCGTACATAGACGGGGAGCGACCCTATGAACTTAAAACAAATGAAGAGGAATTTGATTTCAGTCAGCTTGCCCGATTCATTAATATTTTGAATAATACTCCCGAGGGTGACTTCGTAGATTCCATTGAAAAAATTCTGGATGTGCCCGAAGTGTTAAAATATTTTGCCATTAATATATTGACGGGCAGTTGGGACGATTATCGGTTTTTACAGAACAATTACTATCTTTATTATGAGCCGATTGTCGACAAGTTTCATCTTATTCCTTATGATTATGATAATACCTTTGGCATTGACTGGTTCGGGATTGATTGGAGCAACATCGATCCTTATAATTACCCGGTGAATGATGAATCCGGCCGGCCTTTGTTACAAGTATTGGATGTACCCGAATATCGTAATCTCTATACCCATTTCCTTGAATATTATTCCGAACATGTGTTTGATATGGCAATTCTGAATGACCGGATTGACAGTCTTGAAGAGTTGATCACTGTCAGTGCTGAAGCGGATAGTTATCGAACATTGGATTACGGTTTTACGGTTTCCGATTTTCATCGGTCCTTTTCGTCAAGCCCGGAACATGGTGATCATGTGAAAATGGGCTTGAAGGAATTTATCGGACAGCGCAATATCTCATTACAAAGTCAGTTGCAGTATTCAGAATCAACACCGATAATTTATAATCTGGAATATTGGCCACACCAACCTGGATCGGAAGATTCGATTTATGTGACCGTTTCGGTTTTTGATCCTGATGGATTATCAGATGTTGACATCCAGTTCCATCCGGGAGACCTGACTGTTATTGAATCCTATCCAATGACGCCCAATCCGATGACGGATACAAAGATTGTCGAAGAAGCCGATCGCTGGACAGGTGTCATTCCGCCCTTGAAAGCCGGTGGATTTGGCCGGTTTAAGGTTTCAGTGGAAGACATCAGTGGGAATTTCTGCATTTTTCCGACGTCTGAATTTATTACTAT
>JAFGXZ010000077.1 GCA_016936335.1 Fidelibacterota bacterium | reverse complement strand
GAATGCCATTCATTCGGCACAGTGTCATAAATGTGATTGTCTGCATCCCACAATCGCCATGGCGTTTTTCAATAACATATTCCGGAATATTATAAAAAGTGGAATACTCTCTTGCCGACGCCCAGGTGATATTGGTATCAACCCAGGCAAACAATTTTTGGGCAATTCGATAGGGATTCTTTTCGTCACCTACGATGGACTCGGATAATTTTCGCAAGCAGTTACTGAATTCAATATGGTAAGCTCGTTCTGTCAGATACGGTTTCAGATCAGCCCGCTGAACGATTGGAACAACCTTGTCCGGATCAATCGGTACATATACACCATGCGCGGTGTAAGTGTACTCCACTGAAAACTCAGTTTTCGCGCTACCGTTTGACGGTTTCTCAAAATAGATCGTCCGCTGTAGATTGGTGGTATCCGCTAAATGATAGTTCGCTGGATCAGTTGCAAGTATTTCTATATTGGTCTGACGATTATTAATTTCCCGCGGGAAAGGAATCCAGCAGCGAATCGTTTTCCCTTCCGGTACCATATTTTCATCCACGATCAGGCTCTGTTTAATCCGTAATTTTATCGGCTTTACAAATTTTTCACCACTTTCTTTTGCTTCGGTTATTATGGAAGCAATATGCTTATCAAGAGGAAACTCCTTTTCTCCGGAACTCACACCTTGTTCATTATCAATCTTTTTCTTAAGTGCCTTCAATTCAGGATCCAGACGAAACAGGTTGTACTGAGCATATTTAAAGTACCATTTCCGGCCATCAATAATTTTATACTCAAGCGAATTCGTTTCTTCCCATTGCCGCAAATCTTCAGAACGAACATTCGGAATATACTGTTTTACATAGTCAATCACTTCCGGTTCTGTCAGTGTAAAATCCTTCTCGATCCGATCCATACGAACCAGGTGCAATTCGAGTCCGGTTCGGAGACTTGGAGACAGGAAATCATTCATTGAAAGATCCTGCCTGATTAGTTGTCTTGCCTCACTAAACTCACCATTTAATACCATTTCCATATATGATGGTTTTTTCGAACATGAAAAAAGGCCAGTGAAAATAATCAGCATAAAAAGAATTTCAGCAGTCAATGTAGCCTGTCTCATAACTTGAATCTCCAACATCTTTTAATATTCCACCTTTTATTAATAGGATAAATTTATTACTTTTTCATGAAAATAAAACTTGTAATCACATTATTCCTGCGGGAAACCAGTAATATAAATTACTGGCACAGCTTTTGACAAAAACTAATGGGCATTTTTCGATCACCGAACTGTATCAAGAGGAGCCATGAATCGTATCCATCAGCATCCTATCCTGGAAATTCCCGAAAATAGAAAAAAAGTCCGCTTTTTTTTCAAGGGTAAAGAATTTACCGGCTTTGAAGGAGAAGCAGTCTCATCCGCACTCATCGCCAAAGGGATCCATATCTTCAATATTCACTCCCGCGGAGATACACCCCAGGGACTTTTTTGTGCCAATGGACAATGTTCCCACTGCACATTGATTATTAACGGATTTCCGTTAAAGTCCTGTGTAACGCCATTGCGGGAAAACATGGAAATCTTTCCATTAATTCATCTGCCGGAAATCCCCAAAGACGATTCCCCCCTTGAGAATCATCAGAAATTGATTGAAGAATGTGATGTCTTGATCATCGGTGGCGGACCTTCCGGCCTGACAGCCGCTATTGAGCTGGCAAAACTGGACTTCTCAGTGATCCTGGTCGATGATAAGGAGCACCTTGGTGGAAAATTATTACTGCAAACTCATAAATTTTTCGGTTCGATCGAAGATTGTTATGCCGGGACCAGAGGTATTGATATCGCCCAAATTCTGGATAAAAAACAGGAACAGTATAAGAACATTGGAATTTATACCAATTCTTCAGTTGTAGGCATTTTCAAAGACCAAAAGGCCGGTATATTTGTCGAAAATCGTCGGTATGTTATTATTAATTTTAAGGGATTGGTCGTATCACCGGGCGCCCGTGAGAAATCATTAGTCTTTCCCGGTAATAATCTCCCTGGAGTTTATGGCGCCGGGGCATTCCAAACACTGGTTAATCGCGACCTGATTCGTTCATCGGATCGGGTATTTATTATTGGCAGTGGAAATGTGGGACTAATTGCGGCCTATCATGCCTTGCAGGCCGGTATCCAGGTGGTCGGAATTTGTGATATTCTGGATAAAGCATCCGGATATAAAGTTCATGCGGACAAAATTCAGCGTATGGGTGTTCCACTCTATCTGAATCATACGATTCTTTCGGCTGAAGGTGATGGTAAGGTCGAAAAAATCACCATCGCCCGGGTGGACAAATTGTATCAACCGATTCTGGACACCGCCAGGACATTTAAAGTCGATACTTTATTAATTGCTGTCGGCCTGACGCCGGTTGATGAATTTTACGATATGGCGGTCAACTTCGGCTTTAAGGTTGTAAAAGCCGGAGATGCTTCCGAAATCGCCGAAGCCTCATCAGCCATGTTTGGCGGGCGAATTGCCGGATTGGAAATGGCTAAACTGCTTGGAAAAGAAATACAGATCAATCCGGAATGGAACAAGAAGGCTGAAATTTTAAAGAGTAAACCTGGCATTATTTTCCCACCGGTTACAGTCAAATTAGATGACTCATTTCAGCCGATTATTCGCTGCGATGAGGAAATCCCCTGTAATCCCTGTACGTCGGTCTGCCCGGTAAGTGCTATCCAACTGGCGGAAAAACTGGGTACAATCATGGATATCCCACGCTACCTTGGCGCTTGCACCGGATGCGGTTTATGCGTTTTAATCTGTCCGGGTCTGGCTATCACCCTGGCCCGTAAACTGGATGATTCCAGTGCCGAAGTGATTCTGCCTCATGAATTCCTGCCTGATTTCAATGTTGGTGACATGATCCCGGTGACAGATCAGACCGGACAATTTCTTGAATACGCTGAAGTTCTTAAAATCCGGTTCAATAAAAAATACAAAACTCATTTGATTCATGTCAAATCATCATTGAAATACGGTTCCAGAATCAGTGGAATCCGGGTACAGTCACCGGAAGTAATTGAACCCGTTTCAGAACCCTCGTTTGATTATATACCTGAAAACGGAATTGTCTGTCATTGTGAAATGATAACGGTGCAGGAACTGATTGATTATATTAAAGAACATAATATTCGGGACGTCAACCAGTTGAAACAGGTCCGGGTCGGAATGGGTGCCTGTGGCGGAAAAAACTGTTCAGTGCTGCTATCCAGAGTGTTTCAAATGGCCGGAGTAAACTGGCAGGAAGTAACTGCCGGAACCAAACGACCACTCAGTGTTGAAGTCCCGATGTATGCCCTGATCAATGAAGATAATTCGGATTAATCCATGAAAAACTACGATGTAATCATTATTGGCGCCGGAAGTATAGGAGTACCACTCAGTTTTTACCTGTCTCAAAATGGTCTTTCCGTCCTGGTCCTGGAAGCTTTACAGTCTGTCGGGCGCGGTCAGAACCGGGCAGCTATCGGAGGCATCCGGGCGACTCATTCGGATCCGGCTAAAATCACCATTTGCCGTCGGACTATTGAAATCATCTCACGATTTGACGAAGAATACGGTTATAATGTGCACTGGATTTCCGGTGGTTATCTGTTTCCGGTTTATACCGATAAAGATGAGTCGAACCTGAAAAGACTGCTGGAATTCCAAAAACATTATGAATTGAATATCAATTGGATCGGATCCGACGAAATTGAGGAGTTGGTACCGGGTATAAATACCGAAAAACTACGCGGCGGAACGTATTCTCCGGAAGATGGATCGGCATCACCGTTAAAGCTGATCGATGCCTATTATATGTTAGCCCAGCAACAAGGAGTCGATTTTCACTTCAATGAAGCGGTGGTTGGTTTTGAGACCGAAGGTTCAAAAATCACCTCGGTCATTACACATACGAATCACTACACGGCAGGGTTGATCATCGATGCTGCGGGAGCACATTCCAGAGATTTGGGCGCTCTATTAAATCTGGATATTCCGGTTTACCCGGATTCACACGAAGCGGGTATAACTGAGCCGGTTCAGCGATTTTTTGAACCGATGATCGTAGACATTCGGCCGGAAGCGGGCTCCGCTAACTACTATTTTTACCAAAATGCCGAAGGTCAGGTCGTGTTTTGTATTACGCCTGATCCGAAAATTCCGGGCATCGATTGTGATAGTACCTCCGTGTTCCTTCCACAGGTCATAAAACGAATGATACAATTATATCCACGTCTTCGCAATCTGCGCATTCGACGGACATGGCGCGGGCTATATCCCATGACTCCCGATGGATTTCCCATTGTCGGATTTACAAAAGAATACAAGAATCTGCTACTGGCCACCGGAATGTGCGGCCAGGGATTCATGATCGGCCCCGGACTGGGGGAAATCCTGTCCGAAATCATTATCGATAATAATACGGAATACAAGGATATTTTAAGACAGCTGACCCTTTACCGCAGTTTTAGTGGCGAAGAGATGCTGAAATAAGATTTCCCCTTAGATATTATCCCGCAAATTTGTATTTTATCTACCAAATATTTATCGAGGAGTCCAGCTATGTCCGAATATGTTTCTTTCAGAGCAAAAGCCATCAAGCCATCCCCGACCCTGACCATGCACGCAAAAGCACGTGAAATGGCTGCCGGAGGAATCGATGTCATTAACTTTGGTGTTGGTGAACCGGATTTTGACACGCCTGAATACATTAAAAATGCC
The DNA here is from genome assembly GCA_016936335.1 of Fidelibacterota bacterium. Lineage (GTDB taxonomy): Bacteria > Fidelibacterota > UBA2242 > UBA2242 > UBA2242 > B118-G9. The sequence continues at coordinate 3,907 of JAFGXZ010000077.1, read as the reverse complement.
GGCATTCAGGCAATTCAGGATAATTTTACACGGTACACTGCTGCAGCCGGAATTCCGGAATTGCGAAACGCTATTGTCGCAAAATTAAAAAAGGATAATAACCTGGATTACAGCCCCGATGAAATCCTGGTCTCTCCCGGTGCTAAAGCATCCATCGCAACAGTGTTGATGGCCATCTGCAATCCCGGCGACGAAGTTCTGATCCCGGCACCCTACTGGGTCAGTTATCCGTCACAGGTCGAGATGGTGGATGCCGTTCCGGTTTATTTGCCCGCCGATGAATCCACAGATTTTAAAATTACTGCCGAGCAGCTGGATAACGTCCTGAAAACACTTAAAAAATCAAAAATCCTGATCCTGAATTCACCTAATAATCCAACCGGCGCCGTATATACCAAAACCGAACTTGAAGCGATTGCTGATGTATGCGTCAACCATGACGTGCTCGTAATTTCCGATGAAATTTATGAAAAATTGGTATACGACGGCGAAATGCATTATTCGATTGCCCAGGTGTCGGCTGAAATCAAGCAGCGAACCATCGTGATCAATGGTGTTTCCAAAGCCTTCGCCATGACCGGTTGGCGCATGGGATACGCTGCCGGTCCGATGGATATTATCAAGGCCGCCACCCGACTCCAGGGACACACAACATCCTGCGTGACCTCGATTACCCAAAAAGCATCGCTTACTGCATTAACCAAAGACGACGGCAGTATTGAGAATATGCGGCGGGAATTTGATAAACGGCGAAAATTTCTGGTCGAGGAAATCAATCGAATTCCCCATGTTTCCTGTTCTCTCCCAAAAGGTGCATTTTATACAATGGCAAATATTGCTTATTATATTGAAAATAACCATAAAGGAATCAAAAATACCGACGATTTATGTCTTTATCTTCTCGAAAACGCCCATATCGCGGTCGTAACCGGCACAGCCTTTGGCATGGAAAAATATGTCCGCTTCTCCTATGCCAACAGTCTGGAAAATCTGCGGAAGGGCTTGCTGTGTTTCAGAAAAGGCCTTGAATCTCTCCTTTAAAATGGAAGACAACAATGCAATTTTTAGATGTTTACTTTTACGAAGCTTTTGACGAAGAAGAACGCCTGCTACGGCGTTTTATGCCGGAAAACATCAGCGCCGGATTCAGCAGCAAAACAATCCAGGAGTGCGATCACCAAAGTGCACCGGCAAAGATCATCAGCACCCGAACCCAGACGATTATTCCCGATTCCTGGCTGACCGAAGTCAATGCCTTTTTGACCCGCAGTACCGGCTATGATTACTTTAAAACCCTGCGAAGCAAAGCGGGTTCTTCTGCTCATTTCGGTTACCTGCCGCTCTACTGTAACCGCTCGGTGGCAGAACAGGCGATGCTGCTCTGGATGGCATTGATCCGGAAATTACCATGCCAGATGACGCAATTCTCATCTTTTTACCGTGACGGTATTACCGGTTGGGAAGTTCAGGGAAAGACCTTGCTGGTGGTCGGCGTCGGAAATATTGGTTATGAAATTGTTCGGATCGGCCGCGGACTGGACATGACAGTTTACGGCGTGGATATCACCGAAAAACACGACGATGTTAACTATGTAATATTCGATGAAACAGTATCAGAAGCGGATATCATTGTCACGGCCATGAACCTGACACCTGTAAACACCGGCTACTTTAATTATGCTTCACTGAAATCTGCCAAACCCGGCGCACTGTTCATCAATATCGCCCGGGGGGAACAGTCCGTTCCTGCGGATTTAAAGCGGCTTCTGGATGAAGGCATTCTGGGTGGCATTGCCATGGATGTCTATCCGAAAGAAAATATACTTGGAATCTCGCTGCGTCAAAATAGTGCTATCGAAGACGAAGATCTGAAAATCATCAAAACACTCGCGGCCTATCCAAATGTTATCCTGACTCCGCATAACGCATTCAACACCGAAGAGGCCGTCGTGCGAAAATCCGAACAGGCGGTGCAGCAGATTGTTCACTTCCGTAACACCGGGTATTTCCTCTGGGATGTCCCGGTAGATAATTGATTCGACTACATGTCCAACCCTTTTGAACATAAACCGCTGTTTGCATATCTCGCTCTGGTAGTCGGCGTGTTTTGTATCGGATTATCTGCGATTTTTGTAAAATTTGCGAATGTGGCCGGTCCGGTTTCGGCTTTCTATCGGGTGCTGATTGCCGGATTGGTACTGATTCCCTGGTGGCTGCTTCGAAAAACAAAATGTCCTGCGATTAAAGATATTTTACTGATTTTTACCGGCGGCGCTTTTTTCGCTTTTGACCTGGCGCTCTGGAATACCAGCCTGCTCCTGACCTCCGCGGCAACCGCAACCCTTCTTGCCAATGCTGCCCCGTTATGGGTCGGCATGGGGACACTTATGATTTTTCGGGAGCGTTTAAGCAGAAAGTATTGGCTGGGACTGTTTATCTCGCTTCTCGGAATGTCGCTGGTCATGGGCACCGATGCCTGGCGGTCACTACAGTTTAACAACGGAGATCTGATGGCTCTCGGCGCCAGTGTCTTCTATGCGGGATATTTAGTGACAACCCAGCGAAGCCGAAGCCGGGTCGATACTCAGACGTTCATGACCTTTTCAGTCATTGCCAATATCATTGTCCTTTTCCTGTTGAATCTGATGATGGGCACCAAACTGGGCGGTTATTCCGGCAGTACCTGGATGACGTTACTTGGACTGGGCATTATTTCGCATCTCTGCGGCTGGTTGGCAATAAACTACGCCCTGGGACATTTGAAGGCGGCGCCGGTATCGGTAACATTATTGGGGCAAACTATCGTCACAACCATTTTAGCGATTCCCTTGCTGGGCGAATACCTGAATATTCAGCAAATCTTAGGCGGAATAGCCGTACTGATCGGAATTTATATCGTCAATACCCGTCAACATTCAGCCGGGATATTCAATCAGACTCAATTCACACTATCAGACAATCAAACAAACCACAGGAAGGAAAATATTTTGTGAAAACCGCAATCGTCATTGGCGCAACCGGACTGGTGGGCGCTCATCTTACCCGACAATTACTGGAAAATCCCAGCTACCAGAAAATCAAATTATTCGTCCGTAAATCCCCCAATATAACCCACAAGAAACTCGTTACTCATATCGTGAATTTTGATGATATCCAATTCTGGAAAAAACATCTCACCGGCGACGATCTCTTTTCTGCCATGGGGACAACCATCAAGAAAGCCGGCAGTCAGGCCAATCAGTACAAAATCGATTTTACATATCAATATAACGTCGCCAAAGCGGCTGCTGACAACGGTGTAAAACAATATTTGCTGGTATCATCTGCCGGTGCGGATTCCCATTCGAAGAATTTTTACCTGCGGATGAAAGGCGATCTCGAAAATGCTGTCGCCAAGCTCAATTTCAAAAATATCATCGTCTTCAAACCATCCATTCTCACGGGCAAGCGTTCTGAACACAGAATTTTTGAGTCCCTCGGAATCGGAGTGACATACGTATTCACAACCATACTCCCATTTATAAAAAAGTACCGGCCAATCAAGGGCGCAACTGTCGCTGCGGCAATGATCAACGCCGCAAACCTTGACATTAAAGAAAAAAACTCGGAATATAGTCTCGATCAGATTTTTTCACTAACAAACCCGGAAAACCATTAACAAAAGGAGATAAACTATGGATTTAAAAGGAAGTCGAACCGAAACAAATTTAATGACCGCCTTTGCCGGTGAATCCCAGGCCCGGATGCGCTATACATACTTCGCCTCCAAAGCCCTCAAGGACGGGTATCGTCAGATATCGGAAATCTTTACGGAAACGGCCAATCAGGAAAAGGAACACGCCAAACGCTTTTTCAAATTTTTGAAAGGCGGCGATGTGGAAATCACCGCGGCTTTTCCCGCCGGCGT
>JAFGXZ010000076.1 GCA_016936335.1 Fidelibacterota bacterium | reverse complement strand
TGATCGTAAAGTACACATACCTGAATCAGCCGATGTACATCCGCGGCACCCGCTTGGTAATGGCACAGCACAGTTCATAAGCAATCGTCCCGATCCGGGCTGCAACTTTAGTCGCCTGGAGACTGCCTTGCGGCGTGTCACCCCAGAAGATAACCTCATCGCCAATCTGAACCGGATCATCACCCACATCCACCATGATCTGATCCATGGTGACTGTCCCGACCAGTGGATACAATTTCCCGTTGATCATCACATCGGCATTATTGGTCATCGCCCGGTGGACACCATCGGCGTAACCAATGGGGAGGACGGCGATTGTGGTATCTTTTTCAGTGATAAACCGGCGCCCGTAACTGACCGAATTCCCCTTCTTAATTCGGCGTAATAAACCGATATGCGTTTTCAGAGTCATCACCTGTTTCAGTCGAATGGATTCTGTAGTTTCAGTTGTTGGATAGTGACCGTAGAGTGAGATCCCCGCTCGCACCATATCGAAATTTGTTTCTGATAAATCAAGAATGGCGCCGCTATTGGCTGCATGGATGAGCGGTCGATAGGGCAATTGATCAAGCAGTTCATTGATAACTGAATTAAATCGCCGGATCTGCAATTTTGAATATTCTTTATCCTGTTCGTCAGAGGTCGCGAAATGAGTATAAATTCCTTCGAGCTTCAACTGGTCGATATTCACCAGTTTAATAATTGCGCTCCGGGCTTTATCGAAAGGAATTCCGACCCGCCCCATTCCGGTATCGACATTCAGATGAACCTTTACAAAAATCGAATTCCGAACTGCAATATCCCTGATAGTATCGATATCCGCTGAATCAGTAATCGTAACCTGAATATTGTTCCTAACAGCTGTTTCAATTTCATCGGGAAACAAACTCCCGAAAATTAAGATATTTTCTTCTATCCCAGCATTTCTCAATTCCAGAGCTTCAGCTAACCGGGCAACAGCAAAATTTATTACACCTTCTTTAATAAGTCGTTTTGTCACCGGAACTGCGCCATGGCCATAGGCATCAGCTTTGACGACACACAAAACCTCAGCAGGAGCGACTTTTTTCCGGATTTCAGTCAGATTATGAACTAAATGATCCAGATGGATTTCAGCGACGGTGTATGGAGTGGTAGTTTCTGGATACTGGTTTTTAGATGCTGGATTATCGTGCACTGATGTGTCCTTTTATTACCGCTTGAATAAACAGATTGATTTTTCGTCCTAAAATGTCTAATTGATCATGAATTGCATTATACAAAACTTCATCTTCTAGAGAATTTGTTTCAAATAAAGTTTCCAGATGATCTATCGTTTCATCATTTGAAGCTAAAACATATATTAAAAAACGAATAAATTCATTTTTGTATTGCCTCCTACCATATCCTTCAACAATATTAGATTTTACTGATTTAATTGACCGGCGTATTTGACTTCCCTCCTCATATAGTTCGAATTTGGGAAGATGTTTAATTGTCATATTATGAATAGAAATTACAGCATCCCTTGCTCTGTACCAAATTTCTAACTTCTTGTAACTCATTGTTATCTGTTTTCACTTCGATAATCGAGTATCAAGTATCGAGTATCAACTATCCAGAAACCTTGCTTTCAAAAACGTCTTCAGTTCATTAAAGTCTTTGAAAAATTCCGTCGTGCAGCCCAGAATCCAACCGCTGATTTCCTGTAATGACATCGGAGTAACCATGTACACCGGTATTCCATGATAAAACGCGAAAGTCAGTTCTCCGTAAGTTCCGCCACCTTTTTCTGCATATTCATCCCAAAGACAGATGACATAATCAATTTCTGTCAGGATTGATTTAATATCATTTCGGATTAATTTGCGTACAATTTTCTGGAATTCGGGCAGATTCTCCGTTTTCAATGAACGAAATTTCTGACGTTCTTCCTCTGTTATGATCTTCGGTTCTTCGATATGCGGATTATAGACCTCATGGCCAAATTCCCGTTGCAGGAATTCCGCTAAATCAGCACGCCATTCTTTGCCTTTATCGGGCGCATGTTCGATCGCCCCGGCCAGATATACTTTCATCGGGAAATCCACCGCTTAAAAGTGAAATATGCTATAAAATAGGACAACAATGAAAACACTGCGACGTAAATTAAATTGATATCGCTTAGGATATTATAAACCAGAATATCCCTGCCCCCTTCAATAAGAATAGTGATCGGAAAATAATGAACGACTTGCCCTAAAATTCCGGGATATTGAGATGATGGTACAATGACGCCGCAAACCAGAAACAAAATTGAAATAAAAATCAGCGTAAATTCACTACGGATTTTCAAATTAGTGGCAATAATACCGGCAATTGAACCAAATTGATTAATAAAGATAAATCCGATAATATAATACATCCAGAACAGCATCAGATTAATAAAACCGATATGGATTCCGCTGATAATTAACAGAGTAATACTGCTCAGAATTAAATGCCCAAAAGATTTCAATAAATTCACCAGGCTTTTTACCATAAAAATCTGATATGTCAGCAGTGGTGAAGAGTGGATCTGATCAATCAACCCAACGTTACTGCTGGTGTGAAATGAATCCTGAAGTGTCAGGTTAAACGCAATGATCGCACCGATATAACCGATAATTCCCGGAAACATCCAATCCTTTAAATTAATTAAATGAATTCGCGGAAGAAGTTGCCCAAAGCCAACCATCAATACCAAGTACAACAATAGTGTAACTAATATATTAATGGCTACAGCAATGCCGGCTCGTTTTGGTCTGGGCTTTATCTCCGATAATAAAATATTTGTAAATATTCCCACGTTAATATACCTCATCACTGTTGAGTTGATCCAGGAATTCCTCAATATGAATTGAACTACCGGATATAGAAATAACATCTTCCAGGTTTATTTTCTTTAGAACAGCGACAAAATCCAGAACATTATCAGTCACTATTTGAATCGTTTTTCCAAGATCACGAACCTCTTTGATTTCCTTGACGTGTTGCAATGTTTTTATTAATTGATATCCTCCATGGCGGAATTCAATATTACCAAAAAATGGCAACTCGATTTGCGCGACCATATTTTCCAGAGTACCATCAAAGCGAATCTTGCCGTGATCAAGCACAATCCAGCGGTCGGCAATTGTCTGAATTTCAGAGAATTCGTTGGACGATAGTACAAATGTCTTTTTTCCTTTATGATCAAGAATATAACGGATTAAAATTGAGCGTGATAAATAGTCAAGTCCCATTGTTGGTTCATCCAGAATAATCACTTCCGGATTTCCCATGAATGTCTGCACAATATCCAATCGCCGTTTAACTCCCCGTGAATAAGTGACGGGAAATTCTGTCAATTCCTTTTCCAGTTTGAACATTTTTACTAAAGGCATCACAGATTTTTGGAACTCTCTTGGATCGATCCCCAGATACATGGCTCGTTTTAACAGGTTTTCCATACCGGACAGCCATGGATCATGGATATCATGATCTGGCAGATACGCAACGATTTTCTTGACATCTTTTAGATGTTGCGAAATATCTTTGCCGTCGATATATACAATTCCGTTATCGGGTTTCATAATTGTCGATAATATCCGTAACAGAGTTGATTTTCCGGCTCCATTGCGGCCGATAATTGCAAAGGTCGAACCTTTTTCAATCCCGATACTTAATCCGCTAAGTGCATATTTTTTCTTAAAATGCTTACTGACGTTCTTTAAAGTAATTGATGCTTCCACTAATGCGCCTCATACCATGAATTTCCAATTCCTACATCCACTTTCACCGGAATATCGAGCGGCAACGCCTTCTCCATTTCCGAAACCACTATGGATTTTAACACTTCTGACTCCTTTTCTGCAACCTCAAAAAGCAGTTCATCATGAATTTGCAAAATCATCATTGATTGTAATTTTTCCTGTATTAGTCGATTATGGATACGAATCATTGCTATTTTTATCATATCCGCTGCTGTTCCCTGGATCGGCATATTGATTGCCGCCCTTTCAGTAGCTTCCCGGATATTACGATTGCTGCTGTTTATATCATGAACATAGCGAAGTCTTCCGGATAATGTTTTGACATAATTGTTTTCTCTGGCATCATTTAAGGTATTGATAATATAGTTGTTTATACCTGGATAAGTGTTAAAATAATTATCGATGATTTTCCGTGCTTCATTGAGAGATATTTTTAGTTCTTCGGACATTCGAAAAGGACCGGCACCATACATAATTCCAAAATTCACAACTTTCGCCACCCGCCGCATCTCCGGTAACACAGCGTTTTCATCAACACCATATACCAGTGCAGCCGTTCGGGTGTGAATATCCACACCATCGTTGAAAGCACGGATAAGTTCGGGATCTTTCGATAAATGCGCCATGATACGCAATTCAATTTGGGAATAATCCGCTGACAGGATTTTCCAACCCGGTTTCTGGGGAACAAAAGCCTTTCGGATTTCACGCCCGATATCAGTCCGAATCGGAATATTCTGAAAATTCGGATCACTACTGCTCAGCCGTCCAGTCGATGCAACGGTTTGATTAAATGAACCATGGACTCGTTTGGTTTCAGGATTCACCAGTTGCGGAATAGCATCCACATAGGTGTTCTGTAATTTGGTCAGAGTTCTGTAGTCCAGTACCAATCCCGGTAACGGATGTTCATCGCGTAGTTTTTCAAGAATATTTACAGCTGTTGAACGTTTCCGACCGGTGCTCAACTGCAACTGGTCAAAGAGTATTTCGCCTAACTGTTTGGGTGAGTTGATATTGAATTTTACATCTGCTTCAAAGTAAATCTGATCTGTCAATTTTTCTATTTGTTTCGACAAATCTTTCGACATTATTTTAAGAAAATCGGTATCCAGGTATACGCCGTTTTGCTCCATCTGCATCAGTACCGGAATCAGCGGCATTTCAATTGTCTTGAAAATTTCTAAAGTCTGATCTTCTTTCAGTTTTTCATGCAGAATCGGTACCAATTGTAAGGCCACATCAGCATCTTCCACCGCGTAAAAGGTCACTTTTTCAATAGATACTTCATCCATGCTGATCTGAGTTTTGCCTTTACCAATCAGATCTTCAATCGGCTGCATCGTATAGTTCAGATACTGTTGCGACAATTTATCCAGTTTATAAGACCGTGAGTCCGGCTGTATCAGAAATGCTGCAATCATGGTGTCAAATTCAACATTCTTCAATTCAATACCATAACGGCGTAGAATAAGCATATCATATTTCAAATTCTGGCCACATTTGGGAATTGAAGGATTTTCCAAAACCGGTTTCAGCATCTCTAAAAATTCAATTTTATCATCATTACCAAAAAGTGATTTCTGGGCACTGGGGTACTGAATCGGGATATACACACCTTTGTTTGCTTCCCAACTTAGAGAAACACCAACAATTTTAGCAATCATTGGGCTCGTGGAAGTGGTTTCCAGATCCACTGAGAGCATTTTGACATTCTGTAATGTTTTTGTCAACGTAATAATATCTGATCGCTCTTTAAGCGTCTGATACTGTTTTTCGACAATTTCAGATTTTTTTACAGATCCCATAGTTTTTATCAGACTGTAAAACTCCAACTCTTCAAACAATTTCGTCAGTTCTTCCCGATTGACCGATTGCGTCTGCAAATCCTCAATTTTTATATCTAGAGGTACATCGGTAATAATGGTTGCAAGCATTTTGGAAAACTTCGCTTCTTCAGCACTAGTCCGAATCAAATCTCTAATCCGGGGATTACCGATTTTATCCACATTTTCAATAATATTTTCAAGACTATCAAACTCTTTCAACAAGGGTCTGGCTTTGGCCGGGCCTACTCCTTTAATTCCGGGAATATTATCGGAAGTGTCACCAATCATTCCAAGATAATCAGCAATCTGATCCGGACGAACCCCCCATTTTTCCATGACGGCATCGACATCGATAATCTCGACTGGTTTCTGCCCGCTACCCGGCTTGTAGACAAAAACATCATCTTCCAGCAACTGCATAAAATCCTTGTCACCAGTCACCATATAAATTTTCAGGTTTTGCTGTTTAGCCTCTTTGGCCAGTGTCCCGATAATATCATCAGCCTCATACCCCGGCCGAATGATGACCGGAATATTCATCGCTTCAGTAACTTTATGAATATAGGGCAATTGTGAAACCAATTCATCCGGCATGGCTTCACGGGTAGCTTTGTAATCCTTATAAATTTTATGCCGGAATGTTTTTTCCGGAGCATCGAAAACCATACCGATATAGTCAGGCTTCTCTTCTTCCAATAATTTCAATAATGAATTCACATAGGCAAAAACCGCTCCCGTCGGCAGACCGGCAGAATTTGTCAGACGGTTGCGAATCATTCCAAAATAGGAACGATATGCAATTGCAGAGCCGTCGATTAAATATAGTGTTTTCTTTTTATTCATAATCCGAAATCGGAAAAGTTTACAATAATGTGGTGAATTTGGCAAGGTGTTTTCCAGATTGGAGTGTTGGGAAAATAAAGGAATCGGGTAGTGATTTATTGAAAATCAGATTCTAATTTTTAATTAGATAATTCATAAATTCCTACTTCTTCTGGGTATACTACTGGTATAATTACTAACATCTTGTTATTTTATTCCCGTTGACATCTTAGCACTTTTACCTTATAATATCACCTAATTTCTATGGAATTAATAAAAATGAACGTCTTTAAAATCAATGGAAAAACAGTCATCGAAGGACCGCCCGGGCAGGCTCTAATCCACAATGAACGCGAGGCTGTTGATGTTATTGGATTCTGCGGCGAACATGAAGCTGTTGGAATTTTGCTTTATCCGGAAAATCTGCCAGAAGATTTCTTTGATCTGAAGTCGGGGCAACTTGGAAACATTGTTCAAAAGTTTGTCAATTATTATCTGAAAGTCGCTTTGGTTTTGTCACCGGAATTTGTCAAAGGTCGGTTTGAAGAATTCGCCACTGAGTCTAATCGTGGCAATCATTTTCGGACTTTTTATGAACGAAAAAGTGCTGAAAAATGGCTGACCAGATAATAAATTTTAAATTTGAAATTTGAAATTGAACATAAATGAAAAGGAGCAATAATGAACGGACAAATTCCCGTTTTATTCGTTGAAGGAAATTCACTGGCGGAAGCCTGGGAGAAATCAGTTTTAGAAGCCTATCAGAAAGGCTGTGATATCAAAACGGAATACGACAAACCCGAAGATCCACCCAGCAAAGACTGTTCGATGACAATCGTCATCCATGAGCCGCTGTCTGAACCGATGATCCACCGGGACATGCCGGGCGGTCTTGAAGATCTGCAGGAATACGTTCTGGAGGTCGTCGAAGGCATCAAAGATCATTGCATTCGCAATGCCGACGATCCCGACGACACAAAATGGGAATACACCTATCATCAACGACTGTTTGATTATGCGATTCCGGGTATTGATAATCCCGTTGATCAAATCGAACTCATTGCACAAAAGCTGGCCAAAGTCCCCTACACCCGACGGGCACAGGCCATCACCTGGAAAGTCTGGGAGGATAACACTTGTTACGATCCCGCCTGTCTGCAGAGCATCTGGTGCAGGTTATTGAAAGGTGACGACGATACCTGGTATCTCAATACCAATGTTCGTTTTCGTTCCAATGACGCCTATAAAGCAGCCTTTATGAATATGTTTGCCCTGATCCGGTTGCAACAGAAAATTGCGAACAGAATTACTGAACTCTCCGGAAAAAATGTGAAACTTGGCCGTTATGTCCATCAGGCTGACAGTTATCATATTTATGGTTCTTATTTCGAAGAATTTAAAAACCGCTTTTTAAGTGCTATCGAAAACAGGAAGTTTGATCAGCGTACATTTAACTATGGCGATGTGAAAGACATTATGGATGAGGCTATTCCCGCAATCCGGGAAAAAGCCGCGAATATGTGCAAAGCCTAATCGGAGTTTTAATGAAATTCAAAAAAAC
>JAFGXZ010000075.1 GCA_016936335.1 Fidelibacterota bacterium | reverse complement strand
GGTCAGGGGCATAAAATTGTGAGCGGATTCAGCTACCGCCTGGAGGGCAACAATGGGCCGGGGCGTAGTTTTGATCCTATGACACCGCCCAGCATTAATTCATTATTTCGTGATCGGCCACGTTCCTATGATGATATTCCGGAGTTGAAAATCGGAAGTCTGTATCTTGAAGATCAGATCAGTGGCCGTTTGGGGTTGGAGTATCAGGTCAATTTCGGTGCGCGTGTTGAACAATATGGTTCGTGTGATGGTTTTCTTCCCGACAATCACGGTTTGTTTGTGAATCCTCGGTTCAACATTGTTCTGAAATTTAGTGAAAATGCCCAGTGGCGAACCGGGTACGGAACCACCTCAAAGGCCCCATCGCTAAGCATGCTTTATCCAAATGATATTTATTTGGACATTGACGATATTAACCGTTACTACACGGCGGATTCCAATCAGGTGGTTGTTTCTACATATATCTATGACCGTTCCAATCCAAATCTGAAGGGTTCGCAGCAAATCAAACGGGAAAGCAGTTTTGATCTGAAAGTCGGTGATCTGGGATTTACCCTGACAGGCTACAGTAATTCCTTTTTTGGTGGGTTTGCATCAACCGATATCCAGACGATTTTTCAGTACAAGTATGACTATCCCAATTGGCCGAATATGGACGAGCGAGTGATGTACGATTCATTGTACACGACATATAATAAGTATACTAATTCCCAGACCAGTCATAGCCAGGGTGCGGAATTATCGGTACAAACAGTTCCGTTTTCACCACTGGATATTCGATTGAGAGTGGAAGCAGCCTATAATTTTACTAAAAGTGATAAGCAGGACTATGATTTTGCTTCCGTCTATCGATTTGATAATAATCTGCAGAAATACATTTTACCTTTTTGGAATGTTGTCAATTTGCGCACGGACAATCTGTTAATTAATTACCGGGCAGAGTTCAAGATTAAAGACCTCGGAGCATGGGTTACACTGGAAGCCCAGCAAGTAGTATTTGACCGCAACTGGTATACCGGGTTAGATGATTCATTGGCCGTAGGATACCTGACTGCCGCTGGCGATAAAATGATGATTCCGGAGCAGGATCGCTCTGGCGATGCGTATAAAAATTATCGTCGTGTTTATGAAGAATACTGGAACAATACAGAAATCCAGAAAAATATCTGGCTTTTCAATCTTAGGGTCAGCAAGGCCCTGTTCCGCGGGACCGAAGTGTCTTTTTATGTGAACAATATTTTCAATTATCATCCACTTTATCAACGGCAGCGCGTTTCCGGTGCGACAACATCCTATACAATGCTGAATCCTGATCTCTATTTCGGCGTGGAGTTCAGCGGGAAAGTGGATCAGCTTTTTGGCGGGCGTCATGGTAAATAAGATAGTAAACAAAATGTATATTCTATTATTTATAATTTGCGGATTGAGTCTGTTTCGTTGTGAAGAAACGGTTAGTCCACCAAATTCCATGCGCCTTGATCTAAAAGTAACTGTTATTGATACGACTGGCTTTTCCGAAGAACATTGCGGTTCGGATTTAGTTGATAGTGCATCAGTGTATATTAATTCAATTTCATATTATACTAATAATGATACAATTAGTGATTCATTGGGGAATGCGACATTTATTCAAATTATTCCTGATCGGTACAATGTTTCTATATCAAAAAGAGTGACGATAAATCTGAACGAGAAAAATCTGGATTATATATTAAATGGACAGATTCAGGATGTAAATATTTTCGATGATTACGCATTAACTGCTCACGTTTATCCAAGTCTTCCCGGCCAATTACTGATCAGCGAACTTTATTACAATGGTTCACCGCCCCAACCGCCTTATAATATTCCACAATATTTTCATGATCAGTTTACTGAGATTTACAATAACTCGGATGACGTCATATATCTTGATAGTGTCATTGTTGCAGATCTGGATTTTGGTCACGCCGATGAAGACTTTATCTATGCGGTCCATGCCAACATGTTTCCCGGGTCTGGTCATGATTATCCCCTGTACCCCGGTGAATTTATCGTTTTGGCCCAGGACGCGATTGATCATACCGTTGCCGTTCCGAACAGCGTGAATCTGTCCGGGGCGGATTTTGAATATTTTGTCGGTGGCGGTGATGTGGATCAGCCGAATGTGGAGAATATGATAAAAATACATCATAAATACGGAATTGATGTTCTGTATTCAGTGTTCAATGACGCAGTTGTCCTGCTAAAAGTCAAAGACCCCTATGCCTATGGTTATAGTCAGTTTGATTTGATTCTGTTTCCCAAGAGTGCTGTCATCGATGGTGTTGATTACCGGGATAATTTAGCCGAAGTGGAATACAAGCGTCTGGATGCTTCCATCGATGCCGGGCTGACCGGCGGTTTTGAAGCCTATAAGAATAAATCGGTCCACCGGAAAATTGATTTTTACAAAAATGGCAGAGCCGTTTTAATGGATAATAATAACAGCAGCATCGATTTCCAGGTTCTTGATCATCCAACACCGGGGTACCTGTTCGATGAATAGCAATTTGAAGATCGAAACCGGAACGATAAATTTTAAGATCGCTATGATTATAGGATTGCTCAATTTATTGAGCATGACCACATTCGCCGAACCGGGTCATCTGCTTTTTGACCCACTGTATTTTCAGAGTGGCATCCAATTACATTCTGTCGTCCGCCAGTCAACAACCAACCCTTGCTGGCATGTCCGGGATGATTCAGTTGCCCTGGTGCGATATTCATTGCAGACCGGTTCTGTGGATGGTGATTTTTGCCGGATACTGGATCCGGGCCAGATCAATGACAATTACTGGACCGCTTCGGGCTCTCAACGACTTGGTAAAAAAAGCCTGTTTTATGGCAGTTTCAGTTACAGGCTTCAAAATGCGGCCGATAAGATGTGGTCCCACAATCGACAACCCTACAGCGGATTGCCCTTTGTCTTTGCCGATAGTACAACCGGCGATTGGGAACTGAATGGCTTAATGTGGAATGTGGATATATCCAGGGAATTTGTTCGTGACTGGGTATATGGCGGAATATCGGTGTTTTATAATGTTGATGAAGAATATCAGGATATTTTCCCGCGTCCCAAAGGCAACCACCGCGATATGTATATCAATACCGGGATTGGTGCTGTATCTACAAAGGGCTCACGTTTTGGATTAATGCTGAAATATTATAATTTTCAGGAATCTCTGGCCACCTCAAAATACAGCCTGGATCAGGAGAAAACGCCTATTTTTTACAAACTCAGGGGGCTGGACACACCATTGATTTTCCGTGGGCAGACCAGTGAGGAGCGGCTCTATACTGTTGACGGTTTGGCCATATCAATTGATGGAACAGTTAAAAAATTCATGGGCGGCAAAATTGATTTTGCGGCAAACTTCGGAAGCTCTGTTGCTGAAAATGTAGATGGCGGTGCTTATCCCATCGAACAGGGTACCTGGGATGATGAATATGCCAGTTATGCTTTGAATATTTCATTATTACTTTGCAATAATATGGGTATCGTTTTCTATTCCAATGGGCTTCAGCGTTTTCAATCCGCGACACATCCCGATCTGCATCTTGAAATTTATCATGAAACAGAACGGCAACTAAATGGCGGTATCCTTTTAAGCTTTGGATTAAAGTCCGGATGGGCATTTTCTCCATCTGCCGATATAACATCAAAAATGTTGAAACGGGAGGATACGTTTAATGGTATTCTC
>JAFGXZ010000074.1 GCA_016936335.1 Fidelibacterota bacterium | reverse complement strand
GCTGTGAATACCCAAGCGCCGTCGTGTTACTGGAATCCGGTACAGATATGACGATATCGGCATCTTCGACAGGTTTTTCCAGCGCCAGTATTTTTCCGATTTTACGGCGGGTTTTATCAACATATTCACCGAATATCCGGCTATCCGGACGGGAAAAATAGACGTATTCAAAAATACAATGATGTGGCTTCGGATCGTGAATTTTATAACTTTTCTCAGTGGTGCCATTAAAAATAATCATTTCACCCGGTGCAATATCCCGCTCATATTCCGCACCGACCAGATCCAGTGCACAGGTTTCCGAAGTCACAATAACCGTATCCTTATACCGGCCAAGACATAATGGGCGAAAGCCATATTGATCGCGGGCGACGATCATGGTATCATTGTACATAATGACCAGAGAATACGCGCCGTTTACACGCCGTAGGGCATTCAGCATTTTTTCTTCAATAGTGACCGCTTTCGAATGGGAAAACAACTGAATAATATATTCCGTATCCGAACTGGTCTGAAATAACGCCCCGTGTTCCTCAAGCTCGCTACGAATGGGGTCAAGATCAACCAGATTGCCATTATGGGCGATTATCACACGGCTACCCTTATAATTAAAAACTAAAGGCTGAATGTTAATCCGGGATTTTTCACCGTGCGTCGAATAACGATTATGTCCAACGGCAAAACGACCTTCAAGACTTTCCAGTTTTTCACGGCTTGCAAACACTTCCGAAACCAACCCCAGGCCTTTTGATACATGTACCTTTGAATTATCATAACTGGCAATACCAACTCCCTCCTGCCCGCGATGCTGTAACGCGTACAGACAGAGATAAGCCATGGTCGAGGCTTCCTTATTGTTATATATTCCGACAACGCCGCACATATCAGTTACTTTCCAGTATTTTTATATGATTTGAATAAATCCAGCCGCGTTTTCCTTTCAACACTTCCAGGCGATATACACCCGGTTCAACGGCCATTTCAATGCGTGTAGCCTTCCCTTTTTGAATGAGCTCACCATTGCGGATCAGTCGACAATGGCCGCGTTCAGGAATGATGGCTTTTAGAATTGGTCGTTGCATTGTACCGGATTCACCCATCTGTAATTCTCTGTCTCCATCTTCAATCCAGAAGCGGAAACCCCGTGCATCTCCTCTTCTGAAATTCGAAATAAATGTCCGGCCATCACGGATCAGATTAAAAATAGTGGATTCCACCTGTGCACTGTCAGAACTTTTTGTCAGTTCACTATCACACAATAAGTGCGTGCGAATAGATTTAAACATAATTTTATAATCGAAAATCGCTTTTGTATAGAGTTTAAAAATTCTGATTTTTATGGCATGGACATCGACAGATCCGATTCCGACCACTTTGCGATCCAGATTTGCTCGATCCCACCAGGCCAATAGTCGCCGTGATGGAAATGTCGAAAAGCTGCGCGGATGAACAACATTCCAGTATTTATTCCGACCGGTTGTCAATTCCAGCCAGTGGGACATCATATTCCATATTTCAATTACTTCAATCTCGGGATAATCCAGGTTTCCCCAGGGAATTGGTGGAAATTCGACTACCGATTTTTGGACGTCACGCTGCTCAAAAGGATGAGCGGCAACCCCTAGAGCGTCTTTGGCTTTCACCGCCTGAATATACTGTTCATGGCTATAATCAGAGGGTAACATCTCATCCAGTCCAAACGCCAGGTAATGGTGCTGATCATTTTTATCATTGATCTCGTATCCAACAGACAGAAATAAGTCGTCGTGCCAACCGGTATATCCTTCGTCCCGCCCTTGAAGAGTCATGTGATCCGATGCAAGAAGGTAATCCAGACCGGCACCCTGCGCCGCTTTAATCATTTCCGGAAAGGTACCGCTTCCGTCAGAATAGATCGAATGGGCATGAATGCAGCCGGAATATTCTTTAAAATTTCGCATTATGCAACCGCCCGAATAAATAAAAATGCCAACCCGACACCTGCAAAGTCCACTGTTAAATCGCGAATACTAAAAATTCCACCCGGTTTTTTTGAATCGGTTATTTCTTTTCCCAGCCCAAGCGAAATGGTAATTATTCCGGAATTGGTCAGGGATTTTAAGTCACCAACATCAATGATTTTTGTTTGAAAATAATAACCGGATGTTGTCAGAATAAACGAACTGCTTAAATGTTTTAATTTGTCAAGTCCGAACCAGGGGTCTTTTGATTTTTTCAATTGCTTGTAATCCGTAACTGCACCGAAAGTGGTGTTAATAATCAATAACAGCAATAATATAGTAATTCCTTTTTTAATCATAGAATCCCGATGCTGCTCAGAAATATTAGTAAAATCAAAACGGGTGCAACAAAACGAATTAAAATTGACCATGTTGAAACCAGAAAAACAGGAAATTTTACAGTACCTTCCAGTAAATGAGGGACTGAATTTTTTGTTCCCCAGAACCAACCTACAAAAAGCGCAATAAAAATTCCGCCTAAAGGTAAGAATATATTCGCAGAAATAAAATCCACAAAGTCAAAGCAGGTCAATCCGAAAATCATTACGTTTTGCCATCCGCAAAAGGACAAAGCACTTGGAATACCGATAACAAATACAATGATTCCGAGAACTATGGCCGCTTTCTTTCGCTCAAATTGAAATTCATCAACCACAAATGCTGTAATCACTTCCAACAATGAAATAGTGGATGTCAATGCCGCAACAGTTAACAGGATAAAAAAGATGATTCTGAAAATGTATCCTGCCGGAATGGAATTGAACACAATCGGTAGAATATTAAATATTAGTGATGGCCCCTGGGCCGGTTGCATTCCCATTGCAAAAACTGCCGGAAAAATCATAAATCCGGCCAGCAGGGCAATCAGTGTATCGAGCAGTACTATGTTTAAAGCACTGATCGGGATTGAGTCCTTTTTTGACATGTAACTGCCATAAGTTAGCAGGGCGCCCATTCCAAGACTCAGTGAAAAAAATGCCTGTCCCAGCGCCAGAAAAAATGTCTTCCCCGTTATCACCGAAAAATCAACTTTAAGTAAATAGTGAATGCCGGCACTTGCACCATTCAGGGTAATGCCGCGAATAACTAATATAATAATCAGGATTAATAGTGCTGGCATCATGATTTTACTAGCTCGTTCAATTCCCTTTGCGACACCCGCATAAATGATTGAAACAGTCAACATCATGAACATTCCATGGAACAGTAGCGTCCACTGTGGTCGTGAAGATAATTGGTTGAATAATTCACCTGCCGCTGCTGGATTTTCCAGGTTTTGAAAACTCCCTTTCAAAGATTCAACAACATAACCCAGGCTCCAGCCGGCAATGACATTATAATAAGACAAGATCAGGAATCCTGTCAATACACCCAACCCACCGATAAACATCCAGAAGGGATTGCCTTTACTTAATTCACGAAAACTTCCAACCGGGTTTTTCTGGGTAGTTCGGCCAATTAAAATTTCTGCAATTACGACCGGTAAACCAACCAGCACCACACACAAAAGATAAAGTAGTACAAATGCTGCTCCGCCGTTTTCACCAACGAGATACGGAAATTTCCATATGTTGCCAAGCCCTACGGCTGAGCCGGCAGCCGCAAGGACAAATCCAATTTTTGAGCCCCATTGTTCACGATTAATGTCCATTTTACTTCCCCAAATTCCAGGAGAATGTCATTCCGATACTTTTTGCTTCCCCAATCGCAGATAATTCAATTTTATTCGAAGGAAAATAATACAGATGTGCATCCACAAAAGCGTCGAGCATCCCGATAAAATAAAATCCGACACACCACCAGGCGTATTTGTTTCGCATTTCCCTGGGGCGCCAGGTTGCATCCTTCATTTCATAACCGGTAGAAGTTTTAATCTGGTCTTTTTTCTGGGATTCAGTCAATGTGCTCCAGGTTTCAATACCCACAGTATTTTTTGTTTCCTTTACATACTGATAGATCGAGTTGTATTCGATAAATTGATAGACATGATACGCTTCCAGCGTAAAATAAATGAAGGATTTTGCGGGTTTTTTAACGTATAGATGCCCCCACCCCGGAATTATCGCCGATCGTATCAGGGCGGCTTTTGGCTTTATAATTCTGGTTGAATCACTTTGTGAATACTCCGATGCAAATAGTCCGGATGTCAAAAACAGGCAACCTGTAAAGAGAAAAATTATATTAATGTGCCAATATGTTGATTTAATCATTTTGAGGATAAAATAAAATTTATACCGACCAGCCACCAATAACAAACGCCGATTGTGGCACAATTGAAATATTCACTTCCCGGGCGCTTGGATCGTAGACTTCACCATCAAAATGAATTGGCAATGGCATTTCGCTACTCACCCTGATACGCTTGCCCCTGGTCATTGTAACCTCCCTGACCTCTGCAAGAGTACCATTCTTCAGTTTTGCGAAGTTCAATAGAATTTTCCATGTCGGTATATCCCGAACACGACAAATATCAAACAAACCGTCATGAATTGAGGCTTCGGGAGTTAATTTTAAACCACCGCCAACAGACCAACCGTTTCCAACGGCAATCAGGTAAATCGAACTATCACCGATGATGCTATCGTCAATTTCAATATGGACAGGAATGCATTTCCATAAGGCCAAACTGCTGAAAACGGCATATAGATAGGCTAATGAACCTTTTAATAATTTTACATTTTTAGAACGATAGTTAACGAAACCGTCAAATCCGATCCCAACGCCATTTATAAATATCCGATCATCGATAGTACCAAGGTCCATCAGGCGGTAATTGTAATTAATCAGGATGTCAATTGCCCTCTGTAAATTTCGGGCAACATTAATAGTTCGGGCGAAATCATTCCCGGTACCTTCCGGAATAATTCCAAAGGGCGTGGTTGTTCCAGCCAGACCGTTTATCACTTCATTGGCAGTGCCATCGCCACCAAAAGCAACAACAGCGTCATATTCCCGGTGAATTTTATCGGTGATGCGGGCCGCATGATAAGACTCTTCAGTATAATAAAAATTGAATTGATGACCGGAATTTGCTGCTATTTCCTGTAATTGGGGTAATTTTTTGGCAGTCCTTCCCCGACCGGCAACAGGATTTACAATAACAGCAAATTTCTTTTTATTCAAGATTATTTACTCCAGAGCAGCAATCGCTTCAATTTCCACCATTGCATCCAGGGGCAACTTGCTGACCTGTACTGCAGAACGGGCCGGTTGTTTTTCCGGAAAAAACTCCATAAAGACTTCATTAAGTTGGGCAAATCCGGATAGATCCGTCATAAATACGGTTAATTTTACGATATTATTCAGGTTCGTTCCGGCAGCTTCAAGGACTGCAGATAAATTCAGTAAATCCTGGCGAACCTGATCTTTAATCGTGGTCGCTTCAATCTTTCCGGATTTTGGATTAATCGGAATTTGCCCGGATGTAAAGACAAAGAATTTTGTCAATATTGCCTGGCTGTACGGGCCGATTGCCTTTGGCGCATTTTCGGTTGATATTACTTCTCTCTTCATGAGTTTTTGTAATTTCCTATTTTACCCAACAAATGTTGAGATCTTTATTTGCTTTCAATTCATCCAATCGGCGCACAGGTGTTGTATGGGGTGCATCGTGCAATATATCGGGATTTTCATGTGCTTCACGATCGATCTGTTCCATTGCTTCGATAAATTTATCCAGTGTCTGTTTACTTTCGGTTTCCGTCGGTTCGACCATGATAGCTTCCCGAACAATCAGTGGAAAGTAAACTGTTGGCGCGTGTAAACCAAAATCCAACAACCGCTTGGCAATATCCAGTGTTTTAATGCCAAGTTCACGATGATTATCGCCCGATGCAACAAACTCATGCATACAGGCCCGGTTATAGGGAATCGCAAATTTATCAGCCAGTCTTACCCGCAGATAATTTGCGTTCAAAATTGCATTTCGGGAGACTTCCGCAAGTCCCCGAATTCCCAGCATTGTGACGTAAACATAAGCCCGCACCATGACACCAAAATTCCCATAGAGGCCTATGACCTTACCGATGGAATCTGGAAAATCAGATGAGAGTTTAAATGAATTATTACTTTTAATCACTCGTGGCTCAGGAAGATACTTCTCCAATTTCTTAACAACGGTAATTGGACCACTGCCCGGTCCGCCTCCGCCATGGGGCGTGGAAAAGGTTTTATGTAGATTAATATGTGTAATGTCAAATCCCAGATCCCCGGGACAAGTAATTCCCAACAGAGCATTCAGATTGGCGCCATCCATATAAACGATTCCATCATGCTGATGAACAATATCCACAATTTGTTCAACTTCTTCCTCGAAAAGACCCAAGGTGTTGGGATTGGTGATCATCAGACCGGCGACATCTCTTGTCATTTTTTCCCGGAGATCATTAATGTCTATGCATCCTTTTTCATTGGATTTCAATGCCAATGTTTCAAAATTGGCCGAATAGGCGCTGGAAGGATTGGTGCCGTGCGCCGAATCAGGAATCAGGATGTATTTTCGTTTTTCACCTTTTGCTTCATGGTACTTTTTAATAATCATAACGCCAGTCAGTTCACCGTGAGAACCGGCTGCTGGTTGTAGAGTTGCGGCATGCATGCCTGTCAACGCGCATAGCATTTTCTCAAGATCATACATCATTTCCAGAGCGCCCTGAACGCTGGATTCCGGTTGCAACGGATGAATATTGGCAAATCCCGGGAGCCCGGCAATTTTATCGTTGATCTTCGGATTATATTTCATGGTACAGGAACCCAGTGGATAGAATCCCTTATCCACATGATGATTCATCGTCGACAAATTTGTGAAATGCCGGACAACTTCAGGCTCGCTGACTTCCGGTAAATTTAAATCTGTTTGTCTTAACAGTGTTTCAGGAATATAATTTTTTACAGTATCCTCACTGACCGGTTTTGCCGGTAATGATGCCCCTTTTTTCCCTTTTGAGGAATATTCATAAATCACCTGTTCCATTCAGTCTCCTCGATAATGTTAGTGAGTCAATCCTTCTTCAACAATTTCTTTAAATGTCTTAATTATATCGGATATTTTATCAATGTTTTTCCCGCCGGCTGTCGCCAAATGGGGTCTGCCGCCACCGCCACCGCCCAGTACCGGAGCAAGTTCTTTGACAATTGTACCAGCATGAAGTTGATATTTTTTTAATACAGCATCAGTAGCCGTTACAACAACTAATAGCTTTCCTTCGTTCACAGAGATAATTAAAGCAATACCCAACTCAAGTTTATCACGAAAAAGATCAGCAATATTTTTCAATTCATCCATGGATTGTGATTGGTATTGATGTGTGAAAATAGTAACACCGCTGATCATTGTGGAATTACTGATTAATGTATCCAGTTCCTCGACTAATCCTTTTTCTGTCTCTGATTTTAACTCTTTTTCAAGGTTTTTAACTCTGCTAATCAATTCATCTGCTTTCTGGAGCAGGTTTTCTTTAGTGGTGTTAAGTAAAATGGTCAAATCAGTAATTAATTTTCCATTCAATCGATCAAGTTCATACGCACTTTGTCCGGTAATCGCTTCAATTCTGCGAATTCCGGCCGCGACTGAAGATTCCGAAATGATTTTAAAACCACCGATATCACCGGTTCGTTTGACATGTTTACCGCCGCAGAGCTCTTTAGAAAATTCACCAACACCGATTACCCGAACGATATCCTCATATTTTTCACCAAACAGCGCCATCGCTCCGGATTTTTTGGCTTCATTATAATCCTGGATTTTGACAGCGACTTCAATATTTTCACGAATTTTACGATTTACTATATCTTCAATCGCCTCTATTTCCTGCTGGGTAATTTTTGTATAATGAGTGAGATCAAAACGTAATCTTTCTGCTGTTACCAATGAACCGGATTGATGTACATGATCACCAAGCACCTCTCTTAACGCCGCTTGCAGCAAATGAGTAGCCGTATGATTGGCCCTGATTGCATCACTTCGCTCTACATTAATTGCAGCATCGACCTCAATTGTATTTCCAATTTTTCCAGAAACTAAATTCCCGATATGAACGATCATATTATTGATTTTTAACGTATCTGTCACATCAATTATAAAATCAGCATTAGAGATCGTTCCGGTATCGCCGATTTCACCGCCTGATTCCGCGTAGAATGGCGTTTTATCTAAAACTAAATGGTACTGCTCACCATGAGCGCTATATTTCCGTAAAATCGATCTGACAGCGGTTTGATCATATCCGACAAATTCAGAATCATCACCTTCGGATAAAACGATCCATTCTTTATCCAGATCACCGGCATTCATTTTAAAATTCCGGGCAGAGCGCGCCCGCTTCTTCTGTTTTGCCATTTCCTGATTGAATCCGGCAATATCTACCATAAATCCGTCATCCTCGGCCATTAACTGGGTCAGATCGACGGGAAATCCGTAGGTGTCATAAAGTTTGAAAACATCCTCACCCGAAATTTCAGTTTTCTTTTGATTCAGAAGTGTTTCTTTAATTCGTTGATAGACCTCAAGTCCTTTATCGAGGGTTTCGCCAAAGGATTGCTCTTCATATTTAATTACTTTTTTCACGTGATCTCTACGCTCAACGCTTTCGGGATAGACATCGCCGAGAATTTCACAAACTGTATCGACGATTTTGTAAATGAATGGTTCATGCATATTCAACATTCGTCCAAAGCGTGCAGCCCGGCGTAATATCCGGCGGATAACGTAACCACGTCCGTCATTTGCGGGCATTCCACCGTC
>JAFGXZ010000073.1 GCA_016936335.1 Fidelibacterota bacterium | reverse complement strand
ATATCCACATCACTTCGATCCGGAAAAGGTGGAAATGTTTTCGGGATAATGCTCATCTGAATATCATGCGCGATTCGTAACTCGCCTTCGATTTTTTCCTTGTCTGCGGTCGTCTTTTTCAGATTCTCAATGTACTCCGCCAGGGCGATTTGCATCTTTTCAAAGGAGTGCATCAACTGCCCAATCTCATCATTGGAATCAATAGTAGGTAATGCGGCATTAAAATCACCCTGTCCGATTTGAGCCGTTGCCATGGATAATCGGGTTATCGGTTGCGTTATCCGTCCGGAAATAAATGAGATGACCACCAGTAACGCCAACAATCCCAAAATACCAATAATAACAATATTGCGGTTTAAATGACTGAGTACTGCAAACAGTTCATCCACGGGAATGACAATTCCCATCGAGAAGCCGCTTGATGGAAAGGGGGCGTAATATAGATAAACCTCCTGACCCGTAAACGGCTGTTTAACTTTGGTAAAACCACGTTTGCCACGTACCATTTTCCGCCCGAGTTCACGCAGGTGTGGATCATGCTGTAACTCGGCAATATCGAAAATGCTGGCATTCATAATATTATCCGGATTCGGATGGACCAGATATTTCCCGCTGTTAGAAAGCAGAAATCCGTATCCGGTATCGTAAATTGACAACTTTTCAAATACCTCTTTCAACCAGACCAGCGAAATATCAATTGTAATAATTCCCCGGAATGTTTTATCACTGTGACCCGCATCTGCCTGGTAAAATGGCACCGAATAGGTCGTCATGATAATGCCACCACCACCTTCATCATAATAAGGTTCTGACCAGACCGGTTTATTCAGCTCCTTTGGAATCTGATACCAGTCCTGAAGATGATAATTATATTCGGGGTTGGCTAAGCTGGATTGAACGATGCGGTTGCCCTCTTTGAAGAAATAAGGTGCAAAGCGCTCGCTATCCGGGAAAAACGCACCCGGTTCAAACGCAATGGTCGAACCGAAGATTTCTGAATTATTCCGTACCAGCGATGCCATCAGCCGGTAGAGTGCCTGTTCTTCATAAGAACCGGTTTCAAGAACATAAGCCAGATTCTCCGGAATTTTAGATGCCGACCGAAAAACGTTTTCAATGGAATTGACCGTTTCCATCGTCAAATGCTGGGCATTTTCCTGAGCGCTTTCCAAAATCAATCTTCGAGATACTTTGTAATAATAGGAAAAAAGAATACCGATAACAAGGATCGTTCCTGCCAATATATAGACACTCAGCTTTATTCTCAGCGAACTATTTTTCAGCATATTTTCCTACCGGTATATAAAAGTTCTCATATTTTGGTAACTCTGTTACCGATCCATTTTCAATCAATATTTTACCAGACATTTCATAAACATCTTTTGTCAGATAAGTTGTAAATTCCGATTGTCCATCGGGGAGAAAAATATCCTGCATCCGGGCCAGCATCCACTGCTGATGGGCAAGGTTAGCAGGTATATGCGCTGCTTTCATTTTTTCGATCACGATATCCAGAGCTTCCGCCGGATGATCAAATGCATATCGCCAGCCTTCAATCGTCGCCTCGACAATTTTTCTGCAAATTTCGGGGTTGGCTTCATATGTTGACCGCAAACAGTAAATACCATCTTCGGGAACATTGAATCCGTAATCGGACATATAGAAAATTGCCAGTTCATCGGGATTATACCCGCAATTTAAAATAGTATGGTATTCGTTATACCACATAACATTGGTCACATCTGTCGCGCCATGTAAAAAAATATGGATACCCGTGGCAATGGGAATAATTTTTACATCCAGTTTAGCATCTTTGATAAATGCCAATGGTACATCGGAAAAGTCTTCTTTATAAATACCGATTTTCTTCCCGTTCAGATCTTCTGGGTTGTTAATTCCGTTGGATTTTTTTGCTACGAGCATTAGCGCCGATCGTCGTGATATCTGGGCGATATTGACCATGGGCAGCCCGCGTGCATGCAATTTGGTGGCATTCAGCAGAAATGTTGTACCAAAATCGGCTTTCCCGGATTTCATGCAGTCACTGACCGAAACATTTGGGCCGCCGGGAATAATTGTAACATTGATGCCATGTTTTTCATAAATACCCATATCACAGGCAACGTAATATCCGGCAAATTGTGCCTGGGGTACCCAATGTAAAACAAGGGTTTTTGGCTGATCGACGGCAATATTTTGGGCATTTAGCAAAAATGAACAACAAAACCAAACAACTGTAATCAATAATTCTTGTTTTGTTTTACGAGGCATTTGAATTTCCTTTAACCATGACAAAAATAAGATATTATTCCCTTACACAAAAGGATTTTCATGGATAATCAAATAAATTGGGTATCAATAAACTCCATGAAACTCATATATATTGTTCTTCCAGCATTCCAGCGACGGACTCATCAAAAAGTTCACGTTTTTGGACACGGTCAAAGGTGGACATAAGGTCGGGAACCCGTACCCGCTGTTTTTGTTCATGGTGATAATCTTCAACAATATTGCCCCGGTGCATCATGATGATCCGGTCCGGTAAGTCTACTGCCTGCTGCATGGAATGGGTGACCATCAGAGCGGTGAGTTTTTCTTGCTCAATGATAATTTTTGTAAGTTCCGCGACCTTGGCGGCACTTTTCGGATCCAACGCTGCTGTGTGTTCATCCAGGAGCAGAATTTTGGGCCGGGTCCAGGCTGCCATGAGCAGAGTCAATGCCTGCCGCTGACCTCCTGAGAGTGTACCAATTGGATTATCCAGGCGGTCTTCCAGTCCCATTTTCAGCGTTCTGACACGATCGGCTACTTCACCCCGGAAAGTTTTGGTAACAGCGATATGGAGCGATCTGCGTTGTCCCCGTTTCATGGCAATCACAATATTTTCCATAATGGTCATCTCTGCCACTGTGCCGGCAAAAGGGTTTTGAAAAACCCGTCCGATAAGGGACGCCCGTTTATATTCCGGCCAGTGTGTTATATCGTGATTCTCCAGATGGATGCTTCCCGTATCCGGCTCAAAGGTTCCGGCAACGGCATTAAGAAGAGTGCTTTTTCCCGAACCATTTGTACCAATGATGGCAGTAAAACTGCCATTTTCAAGGATTAGATTGACATTTTGCAAAGCCCGGACTTCATTGGCAGTATTGGCATGAAAGGTTTTGGAGAGTGACTCAATTTTTAGCATAACGAAGTCCTCCCGTGAACTTTTTGCTCAGGGTTCTGAACCATCCGGGCGCCACCAGTGCCGCAAAGACGAAAAATGCCGTAACCATTTTGAGATCATTGGGATTCAATCCCCACCGAAGTGCAATTGCAATGAGCAGACGGAAGAGAATAGTGCCCAGGATAACACCGGTAATCGTCAATCCGATGCTGCTTCTCCCGACCAGTGCTTCCCCGATAATAATACTCGCCAGACCCCAGACCATCATACCGATACCCATTTGTACATCTGCAAATCCCTGGTACTGTGCCAGTAGTGAACCGGATAGAGCCACCAGGCCATTTGCCAGGGCGAGGCTAAAAACAACCATGGTATTGTTATTAACTCCCTGGGCCCGGACCATCTGTGGATTTTGACCGGCGGCCCGTAGCGCGGTGCCATAATGAGTCAGCAGAAAGCAGCTCAGGATAATCGCGATAAAGATGGCAATGATGCTACACGTTATAAACACCGCCAAATCGCCGGTCGGAACCTGCCAACCCAGAATATTGATTCGTGAAGCCCCTCCCACCATTTTTTCCAGAATGTTCTCAGTCCCCGTTGAAACAGTTTTTACATCCAGGAGAGGAATATTACTTCGTCCCATGATCCGCAGATTAATGGAATACAACGCTGTCATCACCAAAATTCCCGAAAGAATTTCCTGAATTTTAAACCGGGTGTGAAGTAGTCCGGTAATCATACCGGCCAGGGATCCGGCAGCAAACGAAAAAAGTGCTGCCAGCCAGGGTGAATATCCCTGAACAATAAATACCGCAGAAATCGAAGCGCCCAGGGTGATAGAACCGTCTACCGTAATATCCGTGAATTTAATCATACGGAAACTGATGAGCATTCCCAGGGACAGCAATGAAAGAATAAGCCCCATCGTAAAAGCGCCTATTACCAGACTCATGATAACACCTCCGGATTTTGCAGAGGACTAAACCAGCAGGCTCCCCGAATCAAAGCACTCTCTCCCAATCCGACGACGGGACGAGCGTCATCTACCAGATGCATTACTGCCAGGGGAGGCGGCCCGTTAAAAAATTTCTGAACTGCCGTTTTGAGTTCGATCTTCCCGTTCTGCAAAGGCTGATAAGGAAAAACAGCGCCATGGATATGCGCTAAAAATTCCGGACAGGATGGCAGTACAGAGAGTTTCTTCTGCCCGGGCAAATCCTCTGTATTTCCTGTAAAACCGACGATCAGAGCCTGCTGATGGCGATAGGAACGTTCACCACTAAAACTCAACCAGTCCCGAATCTCAGGGAAGCTAATCTTCTGTGATTCTTCCAGTAAACCGGGAGAACGGCTCAGAAAGCTCCCCACTAATCCTTCAATTTCTCCCAGCATTACAAAACCAATTGCTTTTCCTTTAACGTGATCCAGCATGTTTTTTAATATTGCTGAAAGAGGGTAAAACAGTGTTTTATCCGTTGGTGCAAAACGGTTGTGATAGCCCATCTCACCGCTGTAACTCAAGAGCTGAATACATTGCATCCTGGGAACGTATTGTTTTTCAGTGATCAGATAATCCGGGTGTCCCTGTTCATCCGGTAATTGATATACAACATTCCCGGCAACAGCAAGAAATTCTCCATATTGATCGCGGGCTTCGTTTAAAGTCTCAGCGGAACTGCCAATGCCCAGAGCAACTGTATCCTGCGAAAAGTCAACCCTTTTAACCTGACTATGATCAATCGCTTGCCAGGGTTGCCAGCCGGCTTGACCGTTTAAAATCAATGTGGCATTTTCATTAAATATAAAATGTTCTATTCCGCTGTTTTCTATCTCATTTCCAGAAGAAAAAGCCGGCATATCCGCCGGGAATTCATCACCCAGCCACATCTCAAATCGGGTGGTTATCAGGGTTTCCTCCACAAAATCCGTGGCATTGACAATCAGAAAACTACCTTTAACGGTATTGATTTCTTTAAACACACGCAGCAGAGACCTAATCCCGGCAGAACTGAGAAAAACCATCCCGGAAGCATCAATGATTATATGATGCTGACCTCTTCGGATATGCAGAAAAAGTTCTTCGGTAAAATATTCCGCCCAGGCCGCATCCAGCCGTCCCATTACCCGTATAAGCAGGTATTTTCCCCGTTGTTCATATTCAATTTTCATGGATTATCCTGTTGCTCTTTTGGTGAATATATTGTTGCCTTATCCATTAGTTCTGTTGATATCCGAAGTTTATACTTCTTTGCTAATACTGGATTAAGAATAAGTTTTTCGGAGCGGGTATTGTTAAAGGGAATATCTTTTGGATTTTCTCCCTTAAGAATTCGAATAGCTTTTTCGGCTGCCTCCAAACCGGCATCATAATAATCCCTGGCCAGACAGACGACACCGCCGTATTTCATCTGGTCGCTGTCGAAAACATAGACAGGCAAATTGTTATCCGCGGCTTTCCGGGCAATTAGTGCAAATCCCGGACGGGTCAGATTATCCACCACCTGACCCAAAACATGGATCTTTTTACCGCAGAGTTCAATCGCGGACTGCGCCACATCAGTGCTGGAACTGACCGGTACGGCAACAAGCTCCAGCCCCTCCTTTTCCAAGGCTTCTTTGAACCAATCCTTGTAAAGGACGCTGTTAATTTCCCCCGGTGTAAAAAGGGTCCCGACTCGACGAGCATCGGGGAGCGTTTTTTTGATAATCCTCGCCATACCATCAAAAGCTGACCGGGTGCTAATGCCCGTTACATTCGGCAAATGATCTGTTTCGCTTTTCCCGGCTCCGGCTTTTACTCCGTCTCCCACTCCGGTAAAAACTATCCTGGTTTGTTCACCCGCCTGGCGGAGAGCCGCCTGAAGTGTTGGGGTTGATACGACCATAAGCAGATCCACATGATCAGACTTGACCGTCGTCATGATACTTGACAGCGTGGACATATCTCCCTGGGCATTGTATGTCGTCAGCAGGTAATCCCGCCCTTCCGTATAACCAGCCTTGTTGATACCGTCAATGAGACCATCCCGGCATCGTTCGGCAAATTCTGTCTCACTGTACAGAACAATACGCAGTTTAAAAGGTTTGGATCGGGTGACAGAGGCCGACCGGGTTTTTTGTTCAACCCGGATATTTTCCTGGGTAGGTATAATCGGAAGATCCGAGGGTGCTACTCCCGCCAGGACTCTTACAGCCAGTTGCCCCGATTGCCGTCCCCAGTCAAAATAGTTATCACCAACTCCACCGGCCGCCCCTTTTTCAATCAAATCAATATTTGTAACATAGATGGGAATTCCGGCTCCCTGGGCAACTTTGTGAATGGCAGGAAAACCGGTTGTGACAAGATTATCAGCAGAGATAATCAGCGCCCGGGCACCACGCTGAATGACTGATTGAGTCGCCACAGAAAGATCGGAGACGGTGGTCACCGTGGTCTCTAAAATATTTATGTGCTGATCCAGGCCAGCTTTTCGAAGTTTTTCGACCGATATAAGTGCATTCATCTGGGAAGCATCATAAATAATTCCCACTGAGCCGAGAGCCGGGTCGTACTTTTTCGCCATTGCCAGAACCTGGTCTACCGGCGGATCATCATGAATTCCACACACATTATTTGGACGTCCTGTCTTAAAAAGTCCCAATTTTTCCGGGTCGCTGGCAACCGTAAAAATCAGTGGAAAATCGAAATTCTTTTTTACAGCAGCGATAAAAACCGGTGTCGTGACCGTAATAAGCGCAGCGGGTTTATCCATCTGAACTCTGTCTAATATCTGAGAAAGCTGCGACATATCCCCCTGGGCACAGTATTGTTTTAGTACGAAATCGCTGCCTTCCTGTAATCCCATTTCAGATAGAGCCGCTTTAACTCCGTCTATCGCCTGAAGAAGCGATGTATTCTCAATCAGATTGACGAGGACAATTTTTACCGGAGTTTTGGCTTCCGACCGGATATTAAAAAAGACATCGGCTCGTTTTAAAAGATCAAGCGGTACAATACTTCCGGCTTTTTCCAGAGCCGCAAGATCAAGAGTCAGCTCATTCTTTTTACCCGGAACAATGGGAATATCTGCGGGAGATTCTCCAAGAAGTATACGGGCGGTCAATTCGGCAAGATCGCGTCCGTCACTATAAGGACCGGGCGCACAGGAGATGATCGCCCCTGTTCCCATAAGGGCGATATCCTCGGCGATGATGGGAACCCCTTGCTGTTCGCACGCTTTGACCATGGCTGGCATTCCATTGGCAACCGTGTTGTCCGCCATGGCAAATACCAAGTCCACATTTTTGGCCAGGAGCGCCCGGATATTTTCCGGAATTTCACTGGTATTGTAAATCGCCACTTTAATCAGTTTTAAGTCCAACCTATTCAGAATTTTTTCCAGATCGAGAACTTCTTTAGCAGAGTTGGCTTCCGAGGGATTGTAGAGAGCGCCGATTCGTTTGACTTTCGGAAAAAGTTTAGTCGTCCATTCAAAAAGTTCCTCACTAGGAATGAGCTGGACAATGCCGGTTACATTGGGTAAATGCTTTTCAAAACTCTTGCCCGCACCGGCTTCGAGAGGCGCTGACACAATTCCAAAAGCAATCTTAAGACCATCCGAATGGGCAATGGCGCTGCTTAGGCAGGGTGTCGACATCGCCACCAGTATGTCCGGTTTCTGTTGTACCAGGTTGGCAGTTGCCTGGGGCAAAAAGGACATATCACCGTTGGCGTGCTGCAGGATAAGTTCCAGGTTTTCATTCTCGATAAAACCCAAATCCTTTAGTCCATCTCTAAACCCACGAATGGCGATTTCAAAAACCGGAGCCGGGACAATATAACTCAGCCCAACCCGATAAGCCTGACCCGGTTCAGGTTCAAGTCGCTGTCCGGCCAGTGATGCTTGTTGTTTGAGCAACAATTTCTGGACAGTCATTGTCATCTTCCACTTGCCTTTCAGATTGGCAAGGACGGTCTGGTTGAAACCTAATTTTTCCGGGATGACATTTTCGATGCGAAATGTCGATGCTTTTCGCCCTTCAAGAATAGCGACGGCGATATCAGCGGTATATTGGCCCACGGTGAAATAATCGGCACCCAATCCAAACAGGGCGCCTTTATCCGCATCCATGGGATCGTTGCTAAAAACAGGAATTCCCGCCTGTGCAGCCAAATTGATAATAAGTCCCATAGATGCATTGGCCACCGTATCTCCGCCGATCCAGATGGCGTCCACATTTTTAGCAATTACAGATCTCAGTGCATCGGAAACCTCGGATGTATTCGTCGCAATGGCTTCGATAAGTTCAATCCCTAGTTCCCGGCAAATTTCCCGGGCTTCTTTCAGGCAGGCTTCCGAACACTGTTCTCCGGGGTTCCAAACTACACCCAGGCGCTTGAGACCTGGATTCATTTCAAAAGCAATCCTGATTGTATTTTTTACCGGCTGAAACGTGCCAACTCCAGCCAGATAAGGCGGATGTTGATCCGGTTCGGGTCCGGTAATGCCCACACCTGCACCGTAAGGATCTGTCACAGCGCCAAATACATGAGTTTTTTGGACCGCCGTATTGGCTTTGGAAAAAATCTGCAGGGCTGTAGTACTGGATGTAATGACAATGTCATAAGGGTTGTTGACAATTTCCCTGGCAATCGCATTAGCAGTGCTATAATCTCCCTGAGGATTAAAAAGATGGATGTTTTTTCCATCCGCTGACCGATATCCTTTTTCCTCCAATCTATCGAGCACACCGGCAACATGGGAATCCAGAAGTGTTGTAGACGAAATCTGCATAATTGCAATAGAAGGATATGACCCGGCTTTTCGGTCGGAATGGCCAATCCGCTGTCCCCGATCCGACATCAACAGAATTAAGGATGCTGCCAGAATTAGACTGGTCACCAGCCATAGTTGTTTGATAATGTTTTTCATTAATACCCTGTAGGTTTATTGGTACAAAAATAATTAAGGAGTCAAAAAGATTATGAAATTTAAATGATATATTTTTCCACAATTCAAAAATCCATTAATATTCAACAATATAAATACTATTATGGAACAATAAAAGAAGAGGTCTCTGAATTCCTCCTTAAATATTCTCTAAAAATTGTCTCATTTGCCGTTGATAATTCTCAAATTCAGTTCGTCCGTATTGGGATAAGCTCAAAAATGTTCGGGGTATTTTACCGACAAACTCTTTTTTTATATCGATCAGACCACCGGCTTCCAGCTTGCTTAAATGGGAAGACAGATTCCCTTTTGTTAATCCCGTCTGTCGCATAATAAAGAGAAAATCGGCGCTCTCGACGACATAAAGATATGCCATAATCATTAACCTGGCGGGTTCATGGATCAATTTATCAATTTCTGTAATGGATTGAATTTTTTCTGACAACGATTCCTCAGTTTTCATCAACCAATCCTCCCGAAACAGGATTGTTTATTAGAAAGTGAACCAGGTAAATTATGCCCGTGATAAATACAACCGCACCGAATATCAGCTGTGTTAACGGGACGGAATTAACAATAAGCTTATTAATTGAAAAGAGCAGTATAGAGAGTATGGCGTATAAATAAAATCGTGTAATCGTAGTAAATAAAGCCACAAAACTAAACAGAATTGCAATCAATAGTCCAAATACTACATGTAAATTCGCACGTATCAATTGCTCACCTGATTCATATTTAAAATGAAATACCAGAAATAATAACAGAACAGCACCAGCAATAATTGAAATCATCAATGTACTGGAAATTTTCTTTTTTCTGTTTTTAGAGAACGATACATCCCCCATTCTCGGAATAATTACACGTTTTTTTACAGGAATATAAAACAGTACCGGTAACCCGGATAATCCCATAAACGCCGTTTGTTCGATCAACATGAAAAATCCTGCCAAGATCATCCATAAACCCATGACAATGTCGGCCAGACCATCATTTGCGTATGAAAAATACAGGCGCTTCTCAATTTTCTTTAAATTGCTTAATTCTTTCATTTTCTTCCTCCTTCACTTTTTGTGGTTTGTATTACAAACCTAAATAATATTACAAACTGGTTTATAAAATGTCAAGCACTTTTTTTCATTTTTTTTTATGGAATGTAAACTTGCCATTTTCACGGTACTTTTGTACACTTTCAAAATTCTTTTAATCACCATAGGAATAACCATGAACGATCGCACAAAATTTCCCCCGGTCTTCTGGATCGCCAATTCAATTGAAGTTTTAGAGCGTTTTGCCTACTATGGCATCTATATGGGGTTCGGTATCTATATGGAATATCTCGGCTACACCAAGGCTCAACTGGGCATCGTTCAAAGTCTGTTCCTGCTCTTTTCATATACGATGCCGTTAATTTCCGGGACCTTCGCCGATCGGTTTGGTTTCAAGAAAATCCTCATTATTTCCTACCTGGCTTATTTACCCTCAATACTCTTATTAATTCTGACAAAATCCTTTTCCGGTATCGCCCTGACCATGTTGAGTATTGCCCTTGCGGCTGGCATTTTCAAACCACTCATTTCGGGAACTGTCCGGGCTACAACCGACAAGACCAATAAAACACTGGGGTTCGGAATCTTTTATGCCATGGTCAATGTGGGTGCTTCTTTCGGTCCTATCGTGGCCGGTAAACTGCGGGCAATCTCCTGGAATTACGCGTTTGTTGCTGCCGCAATAGGAATCGGTCTCATGCTGATCATAACTGTTCTTTTTTACAAAGAACCGGAACGTGAAACAGACAGTACAAGCTTGAGACAGAAATTCATCGATATTGGTATTGTGTTCTCCGATCTGAAGTTCACCGGCTTTATCCTGATCCTTGGGATTTTCTTCTGGTTGCCTTTTTGGGCATTTTTCAACCTGGTGCCGATTTATATCGACCGCAACATTGACACGGCGTTGCTCTACCTGAATATCAAAAGCATTTTCGGCGCTGGATTTACCGGTATTTTTTCCCATGTGGACGAAAAAGGTATATGGCGCATTCTTGGCGAGACAATTTCCCATACCGGTTATATCATCATGATTTTTCAGATATTCATTTCTCGCTGGGCAGAGAAATTCACGGCCATGCCAACATTTCTGTTTGGAATATTCATGTCGGCTATTGGATTTGTTGTTCTCGGATTAGCCAAGATCAGTGCTCCGGCCCTGGTTTTCCTGGGAATTTTTCTGTTCGCCATTGGCGAAATGGTGTCATCCCCGCGAATTCAGGAATATATTACCTGGATTGCCCCTAAGGAAAAGGCTGGATTATATATGGGAACCAACTTCCTGGCTACAGGTCTCGGCGGTGCACTGAGTGGTGTAAGCTATACATCACTTTATGGATATTTTACAAATACAGGGCATCCGGAACAGATTTGGTACGTTCTGGCAGCGCACATGATTGCCGGTATTGGGATCATTTATATATTTACACGCACGTTGGGCGAATTTACAGAATTGGATGAGTAGATCAATTCAGCAGGTGATTGATTTTCTCAATTATCTCTTTACTGATTTTATCCACATCGGCAATTTTCGAAGCCGAACTAATCGCGTCAAATTGACGCCCCTTTTTCTTTGGCAACCAGCCCCCATCGCCTGAAGTCGTCAAAATAATAATATTATCCGAATTGGGATAGGCTTTTAAAAAGGAATTAACATTCCTGTCCATATCCCAGGACATACATGTATTTAATACTATTACTGCCTTATAATTTTCAGGACTCTCTTGGCCGATGTCGTTCAGACCGATTATTTTCACAGCGATTTGAGTACCGTTATATTTTTCAATGATAGCATTGATGATTTCCTCTTTAAAATCACTTTGCCGGGCAGCGATCAGAATTCTTTTTGCTTCTTCAATCTGGATTTGTCGGGCAATAACATCTTCCTGGGGCCAGATCAAATGGGGCACTGACAAACAACTCACCTGAAACATTAACAAGCAGAATACTATTATGGTCTTTATAACAAGATTCATGTTCCGTTCCAACAGTTTATTGACTTCACCTATATCTTTTTAATATAACAGCGCCGGCGTTTGTGCTGCCGTTTTTCAAAATGTTTCCACTGTTGCTGGACTTTGTTATTCAGCTCCAGTTCCGGATTGGATTCAGCATATTTGATACCATTTTTCACAAAACCCTGTCCCATTTTGTTCAATAATATCCCGGCCACACCTTTTCCCTGGTAATCGGGGAGCACACCAATCAGGTAAAGATCAACGACATCATTCTTTTTCATCGCCCGTAACAGATGAAATATTCCAAAGGGAAATAAACGACCTTTCGTCTTTTGAAGGGCTTTTGATAATGATGGCATGGTAATTCCAAAACCGATTACTTTGCCCTCTTTGTTCAAAACGATGCCAATATAATCAGGAGTAATATACCCCAAATATTGTTTGATGTATGCATCAATCTGCTCTTTTGTCAGATGCACAACACCGTATAAATCTTTGTAGGCTTCCTGCAGCACATCAAATAACTGATGAGCATAAGGCAAAATGTCCCGTTTGGTCGATTTCGCTTCAAGAACTCTGAAACCATATTTTTCCTGGACCATTTTTGAATAATGTTCAATCTGTTCCGGAAATTTGTCAGGAATTGAAATTTGGTACTCCACCCAGTCTGCATCTTTTGTATATCCCAGCTTCTCCAGATGTTTTGGATAGTAGGCATAATTATAAATACTTGCCATGGTGCCCATTTCTTCAAAGCCTTCGATGAGCATGCCTTCATGATCAAAATCGGTAAAGCCCAGGGGACCGTGCACCGATTCTGCACCTTTTTCCTTCGCCCAGTTTTCAACCGTTTCCATCAACGCTGCCGAAACCGTTTCATCTTCAATAAAATCAATCCAGCCAAACCGAACCTGCCGTTTGCCCCATTTCTCTTCATGCTTGCTGTTTAAAATTGCGGTGATGCGACCGGCAATTTTACCATCCTTATAGGCCAACCAGTTTTTCACCTCGCAAAATGCATAGGCTGGATTACTTTTAGCCGAAAGTGTGTTCAGATCATCCTGGATCAGAACCGGGACCCAATACGGATGTCCCTTATATAGAGAAAAGGGAAATTTCACAAACTTTTTCAAATCGCGGCGGGATTGGACTTCTTGAATTTGGACACTCATGCTTACCTCTCAAACTAATGTTTTACCTGTTTGAATTTAATAATGAAATAGTGTGCTGAATAAGATCTACTCCTCCGGGAGATCTATGTCCTGGAATAACCACCTCACATTGGGGATATTCATTTAGTACTTTTTCCAAGGTCGACGGCCACGCGATTAGGTCAGCATCACCGGAAAAGCCCAGATTTTTCGAGCGGACCGATTTAATCAGGCAACCTCCAAAAAGAGTCTTATAAGCGGGAAGCCAGATGATAATATTATCGACAGTATGTCCTGCTCCCGGATAAATGCAAACAACTTCTATCTGTTCCAGGTACAGTTTTATGGAATCGGAAAATGTTATTTCCGTTAAAGGCAGGTTTTTTTCTTCCGCAATTTGACGAGTTAAATCTAAGGAATAGGATGGTATCCCATACTCTTGAAACGCTCTAAGTCCTCCCATGCAGTCCTGATGCCAGTGAGTGACAATAAGCGCCCGAACATCCAGTTTCATTGTTTTCGTCAACCAATTTAACAGGTCCCTGGCTTCATTATCATTCCAGGGAGTATCAACAATAATAGCGTTGTTGTTTTCAATGACAATAAGTCCGTTTGCCGGAAAATGTCTATAGGATTCCAGGTCCTCGT
>JAFGXZ010000072.1 GCA_016936335.1 Fidelibacterota bacterium | reverse complement strand
TTTCCGGATGAAACTGTACTGCAAAAAAGTTATTCCGCTGAATCGCAGCGCTGAAAGGTAAAATATAATCCGTCGTCGCGACTGTAGATGGATCAAGTTCGGCATAATAACTGTGCACGAAATAGACAAACGTTTCGGAGTCGACATTTTTAAAAAGGTCACCTCTGAGATCATGAAGGGTATTCCATCCCATGTGGGGTACTTTATCATCCGGCGGAAAACGTCTGACAGCGGTATTGAAAATTCTCAGGCATTGAGCATTGTTTTCCTCGGAATTGCGACACATCAGATGCAAGCCCAGACAAATTCCAAGAACCGGTTGCTTTAATTGCGGGATTAGTTCGGCAATGCCGTTCGCTTTGATAAACGCCATCGCCGTGGATGCTTCGCCGACGCCGGGAAAAATGACTTTATCGGCCGAACTGATCGTCTGAATATCATCAGTCACGATTGGATCAACATTCAATCGCTGTAACGCAAGACGAACAGAATGGATATTGCCGGCATTGTACTTAATCACCGCAATTTTCATAAAACACCCTTCGTACTCGGTATCCCGGTATTGCGTTCATCCCGGCGAATGGCCATCCGAATCGCCCTGCCAACGGATTTGAAAATCGCTTCGATCTTGTGATGTTCATTCTCTCCTTCGGCCTGAATATTCAAGGTGCATTTCGCCGTATCGCAGAAGGATTTAAAGAAATGGTAAAATAGTTCAGTTGGCATTTTTCCAATATATTCCCGTTGAAACTTCGCTTTCCAGACCAGTTCGCTGCGCCCGGAAAAATCAATCGCCACCTGTGCCAGCGACTCATCCATGGGCAAGAGAAAACCAAAGCGATTAATACCGTTCTTATCACCCAATGCTTTATAGAAAGCCTCGCCCACAACAAGCGCGACATCTTCTGCCGTATGATGTTCGTCCACCTGTAGATCGCCTTTGGCTTTTAATTCCATGCCACATCCGGCATGATTCACCATCAGTGTCAGCATGTGATTAAGGAAACCAATTCCGGTATCAATATCCGTTTTCCCCTCACTGTCGAGGTATAATTTCAGTTTAATATCCGTTTCCACAGTTTTCCGTTTTAATTTCACAACTCTGGATGGAAATGCAAGATAACGATAAATGTCTTCCCAGTCCCGGGTGATTAAATCCGCCTTACTATTTTTATTTTCACCCAGATAAATTGACTTTGAGCCCAGGTTTTCCGCCAGTTGAATATCTGTTTCCCGGTCACCAATGACATAGGAATTGGCCAGATCAAAATTACCTATCATGTATTTGGTCAGCATCCCTGTCCGGGGTTTGCGGGTCGGGGCGTTATCCTTTGGAAGACTTCGATCAATTAAAACATCATTGAAGACAATTCCTTCGTTGCGAAACATTGACATCATTTTATTCTGCACCGGCCAGAAATCATCTTCAGGAAAGGAGATGGTTCCCAGACCATCCTGGTTGCTGACCATCACCAACTCGAAATCCAGCTCCCGGGAAATTTTCCCAAGCGCTGTGATAACGCCCGGATAGAATTCCAGTTTTTCCAGCGAATCCACCTGATGATCCGGCGGTTCCAGGATCAGAGTTCCGTCACGATCGATAAAAAGTATCTTTTTCATTTTCTGTCCTTGCTTTTAGCCACAGAGACACCGAGGACACAGAGTGTATATTATTTATTATCTCTCTGCGTTCTCAGCGCACTTTCTGCGGTGAAATTCTCCAATGCTTCAATTAATATGTTATTCTCTTCCGGTTTACCGACAGTTATCCGCAGACTATCATCACAACGAATAACGTTTGAACGATCGCGGACGATAATCTGTTTTTGGATCAGATAATCAAAAACCTGTTTTGCATCTCGAAATCTGATCAGGATAAAATTGGCATCTGTGGAATATACCTTTTGCACGATGTCCAGTTTCTTTAAATCGCCAATCAATTTCTGTCGCTCGGAAAGAATCCGAGCTACCATTTTATCCTTTTTCTCCAGATACGACAGCGCTTCCAATGCCAGCTGCTGCGTGGCCCCGCTGACATTGTAGGGATACTTGATCTTGTTAAGCAGGTCAATAAGCAGCGGATCGGCGAATCCCATTCCCAGGCGGATACTCGCCAATCCCCAGGCCTTGGAAAATGTCTGCAGAATCACCAGGTTTGGGTATTGTTTCAGCCTTGGCAACCAACTTTTATCAACGACAAAATCAATATAGGCCTCATCAATCACTATCAATCCGCTAAATTTTTCAATCAATGCCAAAATCTCAGTTTCATTGATGACATTTCCTGTCGGATTATTCGGCGAACAGATGAAAATCAGTTTAACATTATCGGCATTCTCCAAAACCGTATCAATATCTATCTGGTAATCTTGTGTTAATGGTACTTCCACGACCGCGACATTGTTAATATCCGCCACGACTTTGTACATTCCATAAGTGGGCGGCAGAATCATGACTTTATCCCGGCCAGGTTCACAAAAGACTCTGACCAGCAGATCAATGACTTCATCACTGCCATTTCCCAGGAATAATTGTTCCATGCTAACGTTTTTAATGGCCGCAATTCGGGCCTTCAGTTCAGTCTGACGGGGATCGGGATAGCGATTCAAATCAACATTCAGCACAGAACCCAAAGAGTTTTCATTGGCGTCCAGAAAAATTCCGGCATCGCCGTGATA
This sequence comes from Fidelibacterota bacterium, assembly GCA_016936335.1. Classification (GTDB taxonomy): domain Bacteria; phylum Fidelibacterota; class UBA2242; order UBA2242; family UBA2242; genus B118-G9. The sequence continues at coordinate 45 of JAFGXZ010000072.1, read as the reverse complement.
TTCGTCGCGGGCACAGGAATAAGGTTTCAGTTTGCGAACACACTC
>JAFGXZ010000071.1 GCA_016936335.1 Fidelibacterota bacterium | reverse complement strand
TTTAAACTGGTATCGACACATTTCCAGAATGCGGCTTTTAACCCACTCCGGTCTGGCGATCACGGGTCCCATGATATCCTGACAGGAATCCCGATAACCACGACCAAAAAGCAACCCGCCATGATGATAGGAGGCGTCCCGCGAAAATCGAAATGTCACTGATGTCTGGTATTGATTCCAAACGTTCAGCATACGATCCATTGACGGATCAGGAGTACGGACCTGCACCGCTGATAAATAGTTTTTCCAACTGGCTTTCAGCCGTTTAAAAGACTCTTTAACATGTTGACTATCGCTGTATTTATCAACAATTGGAACAATCGCATCATATCCTTCTTCTTTGGTAACAATACCCATCAGTATACTGAATTCCTTCTGCTCTCCGGGTTCAAGCTCGATTAACGAATGCAGGGCTGCTATCGCATCGCCGGACGTAATAGTTGAGTTGGAACACAGGCCGTTTTCAACAGCAATCGGGTTTGATTCAGAGCGCCATTTTCCAATGAATCTGTTCTTGCTGCCATCCCAGGATTTGACCGGAAGAGAAGAGGCAAAATAAACGAGTTTGTCCCAGTCTTCATTTGTTTGTTTAACAGTAGCCTGATTGTACTTGACCCAATAACGCTTGGTGGCAGTCAATATCTGTTGTTCTGGGTGAAATGTCACTTCATTAAAATGCTGGTCATTAGGCTGATTAATCAAATCCACCAGCGCATGTCCCAGACACAATTCCTGATACGCAAACAGATCAAGTGCTATCTTCTTGTCTGATTCGTTTTTAATTGTATAGTGCCAGATTTCCAAGTCGTCATCTTCCGGAACAAAAAACAGGACAGAAGTTCGAATATTTTTATATGCAGTAGTTATTTTTGTATAATACAAACCATGCCGGCATTCATAAGAATCATTTCTTACCGGTACCGGTTGCCAGGTCGCTGACCAGAATTCACCATCTTTTTTATCGCGCAGTAACAGATAACGTCCCGGACGGTCAACCGGTAAACTGTTGTATCGCCATCGGGTAATTCGATTATCCTTGGGATTTTTAAAAAAACTGTAACCGCCCCCACTATTGGAAACAAGACCGCTGTATTGTCCATTGGATATGTAATTTATCCATGGGACGGGCGTATCCGGCCGGTGAATAATAAATTCCAAATCATCGTCACTGAACCTACCATATTTTTCAAAACTATTTTTCAAACTCTATTTCTCCGCATCATTCTGTTGTTAATAGACGTACACCGCTTTGCAGTAATTTTTCTACAGATTCTGAATTATTTGAACCAACGTAAATCCGACCCAGCGATTCGGTTTGCGAAATCCGTATAAGCATCCAGGTATCATTGCCGAAATATAGTTTTACGCCATCATTAGTAATAACATTTGTCACTGAATAGCCATCAATTTCATGTGGCGGATTGCTTTGCAACTTTTTCATATTTCGCTCTAAGACATTAAGTACGCAATATTTATCAATCCGATTATAGTGAAATGGCCCAAACCGTTTACGTAAATCATTCACCATTTCGGAAATTGGTTTTTTCATTGACGCCAACATTTCAAGCACCAGAAATGAACTCAGGATTCCATCACGCTCAGGGATGTGATTTTTAAACCCGATACCACCGCTCTCCTCACCGCCAATCAATACGTTCCCGGCAATCATTTTATCGCAAATATACTTGAACCCGACCGGAACCTCTTCAACGGTTCGATTATACTGAATGGCGGATTTATCGATGGTATTCGCCATTGACGATGAACGCACGATGGAACCGTCCCAATTACGGGTATTCACAAGATATTCAAACAATAGAACAATCAGATCGTGAAGTTCAACGAATTGGCCTTTCTCATCAATAATTCCAAATCGATCGGCATCACCATCTGTAGCAATCCCAAGGATGGCATTTCGATGGGTTGTATTCTGCTGCAGTTCCGGTAAATTATATAAAATCGGTTCTGGGCAGCGATCACCAAATTGCGGATTTATTTCATCGTGAAGGGTAATAAACGATATGCCTAATTCTGAGGCTATCGTCTTCCAGATTCGTTGTCCTGCACCATACATACTGTCATAAACGACCATTTTATTAAGGTCACTTAGGCGTTCGGTATTCAAATAGGACTTTATCTGTCGGATATAGTTTTCGTCAAAATTATCGACAGATAAATATTTACCGGAAATAATCGGATCGTTTTTCACGTTGGTTTTAAACAGTTGTGATTCAACCAATCGTGTCACCGTATCCATCACCGGTCCGCCGTAATGGTCTTTGAATTTTATGCCATTATCTGTATGGGGATTATGACTGGCCGTGATCATTACGCCACCGGCCAGATTTCTATCTTTCACTGTGAACGACAGAACCGGTGTTGCTGTAAAGGTTTCACTTAACAACACTGTAATGCCATTACTGGCGACGATTTCAGCAAACAGTCGTGCAAATTCCGATGATAGAAACCGCGTGTCCCAGGCAACGGCGATTCCTTTGTTTATTCGGGAATTTTCTTTTAAAGTGTCAGCATACGCCTGAGCCACGGCCGCCACATTTTTAAATGTGAACTCCCTGGCGATTTTCGCCCTCCAACCATCTGTTCCAAACGCAATTTTCATATTCTATCCATCTTCCGTCAGAAAAAACTTAGAACTAATATTAATAATAAAAGGGCAAACAAAACAAGAGATAGTTTGTAAAGAGAGTTTAATTACTACAATTTATTTTTTAATATTGGATTAATTAATTCAAAATAAACAGAATTACTAAATCCGTTTACGACGTATATTAATTTTCATTTATTGACGACAAATGATATTATGCAAACTTTGACAGTGAACTACTTTATCAGGACTTTGGTAGTAAAACGCTTATCATTAAGGACATTTAAAACGCATTATTGAGAAACTACTCACTGAATACAATCACAGAGGCAAAAGCAAAGACTTCCAGAGTTGAGCAATTCACCCCAAGCCTAGCTTATGCAAACTATAATTAATAGAGAAACCGGATACGAATACCGGATACGGAAGCAACTGCCTGAAACCAACAGACGAGGAAACAGACTAAAATTGACAACCCTCTTTCAACAAAAAAACCGGATATTCCCGGTCAATAAAGTGTCTTTAAGTGTCTTGTTTCCGTCGGTGGAGCGGGTGAAGGGAATCGAACCCTCGTATCAAGCTTGGGAAGCTTGTGTTCTGCCATTGAACTACACCCGCCGTAAAAAAGCGTAATTAATTTAATAGTATCAGACTTTTTTCAAAGTTATTTTACATGTTATCAAGGGTATTTTTACTGCTCTCGACGGTAAATTATTTTGGCAAAATTCCTCAATTTTTATTAGTTGAGTATTAACAAGAATTTGTGGTACTTCTCGTCGATAAACACAAAATCTAGTGTTTTGCCTTGACATATTTCATACATAGTTTTATATTTCCAGTGTCAATAAAGACTTACCTTACGGTAGTTAAAATAGAAAATGTTTTTTAAGGAGTTTTTTTAGTGTCTGAGCCCATCGCCATCAATTTCGAATTTCAAAAACGAGACACGCGGGAAAACATCACTCCGACGAGTATGTCCTCACAAGCGATCAAAAAAGAGCCGATGACCGAAAGTATTTTCTCTGAAAATGCCCTCGAAGTTCTTAAACGCCGTTATCTGTTGCGTGATAAATCCGGTAAAACCATCGAAACACCCGATGAAATGCTGCAACGAATTGCCAATGCCATTGCCGAATCGGATATCAATTTTACATCAAAAGCGAATGTTCAAAAGACCGCTGAAAAATTCTATACCATGCTCCGGAATAAAGATTTCCTCCCGAATTCACCGACACTAATGAACGCCGGACGTGAACTTGGTCAGTTATCGGCCTGTTTTGTTCTGCCGGTTGATGACTCGATGGAATCAATTTTCCAGACTCTTAAAGATACCGCCCTGATTCACAAAAGTGGGGGCGGCACCGGATTTTCTTTCAGCCGGATTCGCCCTAAGAAAAGCATCGTTAAATCCACCAGCGGGGTGGCTAGCGGACCGGTTTCTTTCATGAAAGTCTACAACGCATCCACCGAAGCAGTAAAACAGGGTGGTACCCGCCGAGGCGCCAACATGGGTATCTTGCGGGTCGATCATCCGGATATCCTGGAATTCATTGACTGTAAAAAAAACAACTCCGACCTGGCAAATTTTAATATCTCTGTTGCAGTTACCGATGATTTTATGGAAAAAGTCAGAAAACGGGAACAGTACGAACTGATCAATCCGGTGGACGATAGCGTCACAGGTACGTTAAATGCCTCTGACGTTTTTAAAATGATTGCCCGGAATGCCTGGGAAAATGGCGATCCCGGAGTCATTTTTATCGATAAAATCAATAAAATGAATCCCACCCCAAAATTGGGAGATATCGAAGCGACCAATCCCTGTGGTGAACAACCGCTTCTGCCAAACGAGGCATGTAACCTCGGTTCGATCAATCTTGCAAATTTTGTTCAGGAAGGAAAAATTGATTACAAGAAAATGCAAGAGACTATTGACACATCGATTCATTTTCTTGATAATGTCATTGAAGCAAATCGCTATCCCTTGAAAAAGATTGACACAATGGTCAAAAAGAGCCGCAAAATCGGACTCGGCGTTATGGGATACGCAGACGTATTATTTAAACTAAAAATACCTTATAATTCAGAAGAAGCTCTGCAACTGGCCGACGAAATGATGAGTTTCATTTATAAACATGCCCGTGAAGCCAGTGTCCGCCTGGGCGAAACCCGGGGCACATTCCCAGCCTGGAACGAGAGCATCTATTTTCCTGATGGCCCCAAATTACGCAATTCAACATTCACCACCATTGCACCGACCGGAACAATCTCTATGCTGGCAGATTGCAGCAGCGGCATTGAACCGATCTTTTCACTGGTATTTACAAAACGCGTCATGGATGGCACAGATCTGTTGTACGCCAATCCCTATTTTGAAAATGCCTGCAAAGAAGCCGGGATCTATTCGAAAGAATTAATGAAAAAGGTCGCTGAAAAGGGCTCTATCCAGCATATTGATGAAATTCCTGAATCCATCAAAAAAATATTCGTGACTGCTCATGATATTACGCCGGAATGGCATGTTCGTATGCAGGCAGCATTTCAAAAATGGACCGACGCCGCCGTTTCAAAGACCTGCAACTTCCCAAAAACCGCCGCTGTTCAGGAGGTTATGGACGCCTACTGGTTAGCCTATGAAGCCGGATGCAAAGGGATTACCATCTATCGCGACGGTAGTCGTGATGAACAGGTTCTTTACATCGGAGATAAAATCACTCAGAAAACAGCCCAGGAACCAGGCCTTGTTCAGCAAGCGATAACTGAAACAAACCGGATTCACCCACGGGTCCGTCCACAGGACACCAGAGGAACAACCAAAAGGGTTCGAACCGGACTTGGAACATTGTATGTTACAATTAATGAAGATGATACCGGTCTTTGCGAGGTTTTCACAAACATCGGAAAAGCTGGCAGTCAGGCGCAAGTGGAATCGGAGGCAATCAGTCGCCTGATATCTCTCGCACTTCGCTCAGGAATCGATGCACGTGACGTCATTAAACAGCTCAAAGGAATTGGCGGCCCCAGCCCCATCTGGGAGAACGGCACTCAAATTCTTTCTACTCCTGATGCAATCGCAAAGGCTTTGGAATGGTATCTTGAAGAACGCGAAGGTAAGAAAAAAGGAACACCATCTCATCCTCAATTCCTTTTCAACGATGTTGTTCCGGAACATGCTGTTCAAAAAACTGTATCAATCCATGGAAAAACAACTCTTGCTGATAATAAAAAATCAATTACCACTTGTCCGGATTGCGGCGCTACCGTATATCACGAAAGCGGTTGCGTCACCTGCCCGTCTTGCGGGTTCTCAAAATGTTAGAAAAATAATCGTCATGATGTAAAAAAGGGGCTTTTCATAAGCCCCTTTTTATTTATCTCTGATTAAATCTTTTTATTCATCCAGAATATCTTTTTCCTTTTTCTTGAACAGGTTATCAATTTCCTGGATAAATTTATCCGTTAACTTTTGTACTTTTTCCAAACCATCATGACTCTGATCTTCTGAGATTTCATGTTCTTTTTCCAATTCTTTAATTAAATCGTTAGCATCACGACGAACATTTCGGACAGCAACCTTACCTTCTTCGGCAATTTTGTGTGCAAATTTAACTAACTCACGACGCCGGTCTTCGGTCAATGATGGAATGGGTAAACGTAACAGGTTACCATCAGTCTGGGGATTAAGCCCCAAATCAGCCGCCTTGATCGCTTTATCAACAGCCGCTACAGCATGTTTATCAAACACCTGAACAACAAGCAACCTGGGATCCGGTGTGGCTACATTGGCAATCTGTTTCAGTGGAATTAATGAACCGTAATAGTCTACCTTTACAGAATCCAAAATCGCCGGATTTGCCCGGCCGGTACGGATAGCCGCAAGATCCTGATGAGCAGAATCGACACTTTTTTGCATACGATTTTCGGTATCTATCAAGACATCATTAAGCATGATCACCTCCGGATATGAGTGTACCAATATCTTCACCGGTCAGCAGCCGGCAAAGGTTATTTTTTACGTTCATATTATAGACAAGTATGGGAAGTTTATTATCCTGACAAAGCGTTATTGCAGTTAGATCCATGACCTTTAACTGGTGTTCCACAACAGTTTTATAATCGAGTGTTTTATAAAAAACCGCATTCGCATGTTTTACCGGATCTTTATCATAAACGCCATCAACTTTCGTTGCTTTTATAATGGCATCTGCATGAATTTCTACCGCTCTTAATGCAGCTCCGGTATCGGTACTGAAGAAAGGACGCCCTGTTCCGGCACTGAAAATTACAATATGACCATTTTTCAGATATTCATCAGCATTTCGGATGATCATCGGTTCAGCCACGTCAATCATCTGAATAGCGGACATAACCGTGACTTTCAGACCTCTTGATTCCAGCGCATCTTGAACAGCCAAGGCATTAATAACTGTTGCCAGCATCCCCATGTAGTCCGCTTTAACGCGGTCCATCCCCCGTTCACTGGCAGCCAGTCCTCTAAATATATTACCACCACCAATTACAATTCCCAGCTCGATCCCCAGTTCTTTAGCCGCTTGAATTTCGGTACAAACTTCGTCCAGAACAGCCGGATCAATTCCAAAACCCTTATCACCGGCAAGTGCCTCCCCTGAAAACTTCAGTAAAACACGCTGGTATTTCGCTTTTGACATTAATATTTATCTGGCTTTGAACAGTATCTAATTGTTTTCGCCTAACTGATAACGAACAAAGCGGGAGATATTTATATTCTCGCCGATTCGGGCAATCGTTTCAGTTAAATAATCCTTGATTGTTCGTTGAGGATCTTTTACAAAGGCCTGTTCCATCAGGCAGTTTTCCTGGAAATATTTATCGAGTTTACCATCGACAATACGTTCCATAATATTCGCTGGTTTATTTTGGCTTCGAACCTGTTCTAAATAGATTTCCCGTTCCTTTGCAATCAGGTTCGCGTCAATTTCTTCGCGGCGGATAGCAGCAGGATTCGTGGCGGCAATGTGCATTGCAATGTCTTTTACAAACTCCTGGAAAGCTTCATTTTTGGCCACAAAGTCAGTTTCACAATTGACTTCTACCATGACACCAATTTTATTTCCGGGATGAATATATGACCATATGAGACCATCTTTGACATCTCGATCAGCCTTTTTTTCAGCCTTAGCTTTACCTTTTTTACGTAAAATATCAATCGCTTTATCAATATCACCCCCGGCTTCAACCAGAGCGCCTTTGCAATCCATCATACCGATGCCGGTTCTATCTCTGAGTTCTTTTACCTGTGTAGCGGTAATTTCCATTCTATTGATTCCTTTCGAAATTAATTATCCTGTTCCTCTTTACTTTCAATGGTAGCAGGGGAAACATCCACCAAACGGGAGCTTTTAGCTTCCAAAATAGCACTGGCCAATTCAGATATAATCAATTGAATTGCCTGGATGGAATCATCATTTGCCGGAATTGGAAAATCAACTTCCGTCGGGTCAGCGTTCGTGTCTAAAATTGCAATAACCGGGATATCCAGACGTTTGGCTTCCTTGACGGCAATGTCATCATGCAGAATGTCGACAACTACCAGCACATCGGGAATTCTCTTCATATCTTTGATACCGCGATGCAGGTCAGCCAGTTTTACACGTTCCCGTTCGAGCGAGAGTTTCTCTTTTTTGGTCAGGTTTTCATCATAACCTGAAGATTTATCTTTTTCAAGTTTCTGAAGGTGCCGGATACTCTTTTTAATTGTTGAGAAGTTGGTGAGTGTTCCACCCAGCCAGCGCTCAACAACATAGTACATACCAGCCCGGTCCGCTTCTTTCTGGATAATATCTTTGGCCTGTTTTTTTGTACCAACAAACAGTACATCACCACCCTTGCGAACGGTTTCACGAATAAAACGGGATGCTTCATCAAGACATTCAACTGTTTTTTTCAGATCAATAATATGGATACCATTTTTTGACATAAAAATGTAACCCTTCATTTTGGGGTTCCATTTTCTGGTCAAATGTCCAAAATGTGCGCCTGATTTCCAGAGTTGTTCGAATGTTACATTACTCATAAAATCTATCTTTCTTCTATTAACGTTTGGAGAACTGGTATGCCCGACGTGCGCCTGCCAGACCGTATTTTTTCCGTTCCACAACCCGGGCGTCTCTGGTCAGAAAACCAGCCGGTTTCAATTTAGATCTTAATTCCGGGTTGAATTTTTCCAACGCCCGCGCCAATGCCAAACGGATTGCGCCGGCTTGCCCGGACAGTCCACCACCATTAACATTCACTTGAATATCAAACTGCCCCATGGCATCACATAATTCAAGTGGTTGTTTAATGATCTGTTTAAGATTATCCCGACCAAAATAATCGTCAAGAGCACGCTTGTTCACGGTAATGTTTCCCTGACCGTTAGCCATTCTTAAACGGGCAATGGCACGTTTCCGACGACCGAGAGCAATATATTCTATTTTTGGCATATCTAGATTATCCTTCCAATTCAATTTTTTCAGGTTGTTGGGCCAGGTGTGGGTGCTCGGGACCGGCATAAACTTTCAATTTATGAAACAATTTCCGGCCAAGTGTGTTACGTGGCAACATTCCCTTAACAGCCCTGCTGATAATCTCCTCGGGGTGATTGTTCATCGCCTCTTTGTAACTCTCGAAACGACCACCTCCGATATAGCCGGAGTGCGTGAAATAATTTTTCGTTTCGGCTTTGCGACCGGACAGACGAACCTTTTCAGCATTAATGACAACAATAAAATCACCGGTGTCCATGTGAGGAGAATAATAGGGTTTATTTTTTCCCCTTAAAATTGATGCTACCTGACTGGCCAAACGACCCAAGACCATACCTTCGGCATCAACAACGTACCATTTCTGGTTAATTTCATCAAGTTTCGGATAATATGTCTTATACATTCCTTCTCTCATACCTTCAGTTAAAACAGCGGGTAAACTTACAATCCGGCAGTTATATAATCAAGATTTTTTTAGACGATAAAACTTAAGTCTAAAAGGTGATATAATGACCCTTTGTAAAAACCCCTTTTACCCGACCTGTAAACTCATTGCCAATGAAAGGTGTATTAAAGGATTTTGAATGGATATTTTGTCGACCGAACACCCACCATTCGTTCGTATTTACAATCGTAATGTTGGCATCCGCACCGGTTTTAAATTCCGGTAATGGTAAATTCATCAGTGCTGCCGGTTTGATGGTCAGTAATTTTACGAGTTCCATCAGCGTCAGTTTTTCTGTGTGAACCAGATGAGTCATGGCCAGACTAAATGCCGTTTCGAGCCCGATCATTCCAAAAGAAGCCAGATCCAGGGACGTTTCCTTTGTATCAATGACATGGGGAGCATGGTCTGTGGCAATGGCATCGATGGTGCCATCCTTTAATCCTTCGATAATCGCCAGGCGGTCTTTCTCAGTCCGCAATGGCGGCGCCACTTTTCCATTGGCATTGAAACTGGACATATATTCATCAGTCAATGAAAAATGATGTGGTGTGGCCTCAGCCGTAACCGCTATTCCCTTTGCTTTTGCCTGTCGAATCAATTCTACCGATCCCGCAGTGGAAACATGGGGTATATGGATCCGGCCGTTGACAAACTCTGTGACGATCAGGTCTCTGGCTATCATTATCTCTTCAGCAATCGCTGGATTTCCCGGGATGCCCAGCCGGGTTGAAACGGTTCCTTCATTCATAATACCGCCGGCCTTTAAAACCGGGTCTTCGGCATGATTGATAATCGGTTTTCCCGTTATTTTTGAATATTCCAGGGCATTTCGAAAAAGCTGATTGTCAGATACCGGCGAGCCATCATCGGAAAATGCAACCGCCCCGGCTTCCGCCAACTCGACCATCTCGGTCAATTCCTCGCCCCTTCGGTTTTTTGTAATCGTTGCAATGGGGAAAACATTGACCAATTCGGATTCGGCTTTTTCATATATAAAGCGTACGGTCTCCCTGTTATCAATAGCCGGATTAGTGTTTGGCATACAACAAACCTGTGTGAAACCACCAGCCAGCGCAGATCTACAACCGGTTTCGATGGTTTCGCTGTTTTCATATCCCGGTTCGCGAAAATGGACATGCAGGTCAATAAAACCCGGAATGATATGAAAACCTTTCAGGTTTACAGATTCCTTTGCCTCTTTTTCCGGAATATCCTTTTCGATCTTTTTTATTTTGCCCTTTTCGATTAACAGATCCGCAGTAATTATTTGATCTTTAAACGGATCAACGATCTGGGCATTTTTGAATAAAATTGATGTATCAATGATTTTTTTTGGCATTTTCTATCTCCCTATCTTCCTCCGGCCAATAAAAAGAGAATCGACATTCTGACGGCAACTCCATTTAATACCTGATGCAAAATAATGGAGTGTTCGCTGTCAGCGACGTCGGTATCAATTTCCACACCCCGGTTAATCGGCCCGGGATGCATAATCGTAATCGGCCGTTTCAATTTACCAAGCCTTTGTTGTGTAATCCCATAGACGTTCCGGTATTCCCGCATCGAAGGTATTAAACCTTTTCCCTGGCGCTCCTTCTGAATTCGCAGCACATTTATGACATCCGCAAATTGCAATGCTTCACTCAGATTATAGCTCACTTTAACACCAAGAGATTCAACATCATAGGGCATAAACGTCGGTGGTCCACAGAGCAGGACGTTGGCACCCATAGTTTTTAAGCCAAAAATATTCGATAATGCAACCCGGCTATGTCGGATATCGCCGATAATCGCGACATTGACACCTTCCAGCGATCCCAGTTTCTCCTTCATGGACATCATATCCAAGAGGGCCTGGGTCGGATGCTCATGAGTACCGTCCCCGGCATTAATGACGACTGCATCAACAAATTGTGACAACAATTTCACCGAACCGGGCGTTGGATGCCGCATGACAACCACGTCCATTTTCATTGCAAACAGGTTCTGGATTGTATCCCGCAGACTTTCACCCTTGGCCAAACTGCTACTGGATGCTGAAAAATTAATGGTGTCTGCCGAAAGCCGCTTTTCTGCCAACTCAAACGAAATCCGGGTCCTGGTCGAGTTTTCGAAGAATAGATTCACTACGGTGACGCCCTTTAATGTCGGCACTTTTTTAATCGGACGTTCCAGCACTTCCCGAAAAGAAAATGCAGTGTCCAGAATCGTATTAATATCTTCCTGGGATACGTTTTCCAGTCCCAGTAAGTGTTTAATTCTCAGGTTCATTGCTGTACCTCCACAAGCAGTATTTCATCCCGATCATCGATTTCCTTCATATGCACCCGAACTTCTTCATTCTTTGCGGTGGGAACGCTTTTTCCAATATAATCAGCCTTGATCGGTAATTCGCGATGGCCACGGTCAATCAATACAGCCAGCTGGATCGCCGAAGGTCTGCCAAAATCCATGAGAGCGTCCATCGCCGCTCGAATGGTCCGCCCGGTATAAATCACATCATCCACTAAAATCAAAATCTTGTCATCCACATCAAAGGGGATTTCCGTGATCTCCATTGCAGGTAACTGTTTGATCCGATAATCATCACGATACATGACTGTATCCAGTACACCAACCGGAATGGCAGTACCTTCGACTTCCTCTATTTTTTTGGCGATCCGTTTGGCCAGAAATTCACCCCGGGTGCGGATTCCGATGATGCCTATATTTTCAGTTCCCTTACAGCGTTCAATAATTTCATGTGCCAGTCGGGTGATCGTGCGTTTCAGCGCCGTTTCATCCATCAGATGCGAACGTGTTTTAAAATTCATGGTCTTCTCCCAAATAAAAAAAATCCGCCGCTTGCGTGGCAGATATCTTCTTTTTCTTATGCCCTTTCCAACTCACGGGTTAGGATTAAAAGGCTCCTCTGTTTAAAGTTGCCGAAAATTTAGAGGAAGATAATGAAAAAGTCCAGTGCTTTATCGAATTTACTTCATCAATAAATAGCGTAATGTGTCGGAGTCAGTTCAAGCGATTTGATTACTTTATCTGAATTTTCCCTTTTTTGTAATAAAATTTGTCGCCCCGGTTCATAGCACAAATTATCGGAGTTGAGACACCCTTTTGGAGGGCTTCGTCTTTAAACTCCTGATAAGTCGAACTGAAGTATTCGCCGTTATGCATCGGGAATACAGCCTTTGGATGCAATTTCTTAATCGCATACAAACTGCCTGTCCGCACCGCCACATTATCCCCAAAATTACATCCACTGTTTGGTAAAAATGCTATGTCGATTTTTGAAGCCTGCTGAGAAATATAATCAATTTCCGGTGTGTAATCACCAGACAGATCACGGTTTCGGTTGGCATGATCCCCGGCATGAAAAAGCGTCAAACCATCAACAGTGACGAGAAACCCAACCCCGGTATCATTGGAATAAATTGTTTTAATATCAACTTCATTGATATTTTTCTGTTCTCTCGGACTCATAAATTCATAACCGGAAAATTGTTCCGGCCGGTGCCCTAAAATATAATTGATATTTCTTACCTGGTCCCTCCACTGAAAAATATCCGGAATAAAGTGATCCTGATGTTCATGAGAAGAAAAAACCAATACATTCAAATCCTTAATTTCCTCCGGTATGATGTATCCAGATCTTAGAAAAATCTCATCCGGTTTACTTGCCGTTTCCCAGTAATCAAATATCAGCAGATGGTTTTGGGTTTTTACAGCCCAGCCACTATGGCCGAGATACCATATCCAGGCCGTCCCGGACTTTAATTTTTTATTCAGCTCCATACTGAAACCAAACTCAGATTTAATCTTCGGTTTGGCAGCACCATTTTTCATCAATAGTTCACTAACCTTTTTATGTCCATATTTATTGGCATAGTCCAGAGCCGCCATTCCATTTCTATTGACAGCATTGACATTAAGCTGGTTTTTCTCGATAATCATACCCACCGCATCGCTCTGACCCCGAATCGCTGCCATATTCAATAAATTCAGCCCGGTCAAGCTGTCTAAGCCCTGAACCGAACCATTATATTGCAACATGAGTTGCAGAAGTGCGGGCTTGCCACTGCGGACACTTTCCATTAAAGGCGATAGGCCCCTGGTATCGCAGGCATCCGGATTTGCACCGGCTTTTAATAAAATCTCGGTCAGCGCCGGATCACCTCTGAACACGGAATTCATCAGCGGTGTCGCCCCGAAATTGTTTGCCGAATTGACATCAATACCCGCATCGATCAGTCCGCGAATCATTACAGGATTGCGGCGAAACAGCGCCATATGCAACAAACTGTTCCCATCCTGGTCCTTTTCATTTATTGAAAAACCCTTATCCATAAAGTACTTTAACATTTCCAATTGCCCCGATAATAACATAACTCCCCGATTATTATCGGTTTTAGCAGAAATGTCTGCACCCTTTTGAAGCAGGTAATCAACAATATCAGTACGCCCACGGGAACTCGCAAACAACAATGCTGTCATTCCAAAATTATCGCGGCTGTTTATTTGTGCACCTTTGGCAAGCAAATATCTGACAATTTCAAATCTGCCGGATGCACAGGCATTATGTAAGGGTGTGCTGCCTTCGTTATCGCCGGCTTCCATATCAGCCCCCTTTTCGATTAATAGGGAAACCACTTCAATCTGACCCGCAATAACCGCTTGGGATAATGGCGGCAGATTATTACTGTCTTTCGCATTTAGCCATCCCGGATGCTGATCCAACAAACGAGCAACATCTTCAACATTACCGGATCGAATGAACTGATGAAAATCCTCAAGGGACGTCTCAGCCAAAACCGGAATAGTAAGAGTTAATACAAATAACCATGTAGTTAATCTCAGTGCCTTAAACATTTCCTATATCCCCTATTTACACTATCTGGATTTATTACCATACAACTTAAGATTAAAGTTATTTCCCGATAGTCAACAGACTTATTCCATGAACGGTCAATAGAACAGAAAAGTGGCAATTCACTTTTTATTTTATTAACGATCAGGGAATCCGAATTGAACATTGATAATACACTGGTGAATCTCTAAATTCGCTTCAGTTATCGATTAATTGGGATCAAAATAATGCCGACTATCTCCTCCATTGAAATATTCAAGCGCAGCCGGGAATTGAAATCCCTGATGAATCCCTGCGAACTTTGTCCCCGGAAATGTCTTGCTAATCGACTGGAAAGTCAGGTCGGTTATTGTCAATTGGGTGATACTATTCAATTATCCAGCATCCTTCCCCATCACGGTGAGGAGCCGCCGATTTCAGGAGTCCATGGATCCGGCACTGTCTTTCTCTCCGGCTGCAATGCTGCTTGCATTTTCTGCCAGAATTATCAGATCAGTCACCAACGAATGGGAAAAATTATTACCATCGAAAGACTTGCCCGGGAATTTCTCAATCTTCAGCAAGCCGGTTGCCATAATATCAACTGGGTAACGCCAACACCTCATTTACCCCACCTCGTTGAATCTCTGGCAATCGCTGTTGAACAAGGACTGAACATTCCTTTGGTTTACAATACCAACGGATATGACCGGCTGGAAATCCTACAGTTATTAGACGGGATTGTCGATATTTATTTACCCGATATGAAATATAGCTCCGGTCACTGGGCTGAAC
>JAFGXZ010000070.1 GCA_016936335.1 Fidelibacterota bacterium | reverse complement strand
CCGTCATTGATCCGATTATCCAGATTTTGTAGGCGGTAGGTGTTAGGCCAGTAATCATGAAAACTGCTTTCGCTGAGGGTACCCGGAATATTCAGGTAGCGGAAAACACCCAGATAATTATGTCCCGACCCGTAAAAGGTGTAATCACCCGCATGAGTATAATGGGTTGTCTGAACCGCTGCGCGAATGTTATTTCCCATAAAATCAGACATGGTCTTCATGCCCATAAAATGTTGCTGGGTTACATTAATGATCGGATCATTCGTGAATCCGGAGTACAGCATGAGGGTAGAATTTCCTCCGGATGCATTCGTATGGATGGAGTGGAACCAGTCACAGTTTTGATTGCTGGCATCCTGGCCCAGCGAAGAGAGCGCAGCGCCATCGGAAATCCGGTTATGGCGACGCGACATGATGACGGTGGCCCCCATGTTCTTTAATAGAGTTTCCACAACCAATGCCCGTGTCAGGTTTCCCTCGGATTCCCAATAACCTGCATCATTTATCGGAGGACGGTCGTTGGAGTCATGGCCTCCATGCCCGGCATTGATATACAGTTTCTTGCCAGTTAAGTCTTGTGCGGCAAGTATTGAAAACAATGATAGCAACAGGATAAATAGACGTTTCATGTTATATCCCTATCTTATATCAAGTGTTAAAAGTAACAATTCATCATTCGCCGCATCTTCGCAAATAATTTGTTTTCCGTCAGGCGACCAGGAGGGACACATCTCGATGCGATCCGCAGAATCAGTCAGCTGAAAAACTGCGCTGTCTGCAACTCGGAGAACAAAGATTTCCGATTCCGTAAAATGATAGCCGTCATCCGAATCCCGCATAAAAACAATCCATTTGCCGTCCGGTGACCATTTCGGTGCGCGGGCCTCTTTTACAATTGTATATATCGCACCGTCAAGGTCTGTGATATAAAGGTCATTCTTGTCTACAAAACATAATTGCTTATTATCCGGTGATACCGAAGGCCAGATGTAAAATTTCTCTTCTCCGGCCGGTTTCAGTATTTTTGTGGTTCCGCCAGAATACAGCAATATGCTCCGATCATAGGAAAATGCAATCGGCTTTGTATCAGAAACTGATTTAGACAGATTGCTTTTGATTGTGTTATTTTCAATATAATATACCCCTTGACTTGTGATTAGAGGTACAACATCAAGACGCTTTTTTTCAAGTATCTTGGTTGTATTTTTTGTTTTAGTGTCAAACATGTACACAGAGTTTAAGCGCAATCCATTATCGAACGAATCCACCCGGAAGCGGATATTGCCCTCACTGTCCATAATATAATCATATCCACCATCCGCAATTCGAATCGATGTTTTCTTCACAAGATCGTAATATTGTAATCCTTCTTTTGATGTAAAAAGAAGATGATGTCCATCATTACTGAAGACCGGCTGAATGGTATTGGTCCCAAGATCCAGCGCTTCCGTTTTCGTTACTCGCACCTGGGCAGAGAGGATCATTGTAAAGAAGGCTAGGAAAACGACAATTTTTTTCATTGAGTATCACTCCCTTTATTTTCTGGTTAGTAAGTTAAAATAATTAATTCAAGTTCCATATGATTTATCGCAAATATTTACACTTTTATCATAGAAAAAACGACTATCACATTTATATTTAAAACACTCTTAATCAAAATGCAATTTTTTGAAAGGTCGTACAAATGAAAGTCATGAAATTTCTGGCCATTTCTATGCTGTTAATTTATCAACTGTATTCGGCATCACTTGATTCAGTCGTTATTAAAAGCAAAGCCATGGGCTCAAAACCGAAGGCGGTGGTAGTTGTTCCCGACTCATATCATCAGACAAAAAATCACTTTCCGGTCTTGTATTTACTGCATGGCTGGAGCGGCTCCTATAAAGACTGGTCCGGCCATATGGATCTCCGTCCACTCAGTGATAAATATCAGATTATCATTATCTGCCCTGACGGCGGTTATGCCGGCTGGTACGTTGACAGCCCGATGAAAAAAGACAATCAATATGAAACCTATATCTCCAATGAAGTTGTTCGATATACCGATAAACATTATCGTACTGAGCCCAATGCTGACGGCCGTTTTATCTGTGGCTTGAGTATGGGCGGACACGGGGCGATCAGCCTTCTTGCCAAACATCCCGACCTTTATACCGCGGCTGGCAGTATGAGTGGTGTAATGGTACTAAATGCCTCGGGTAATAAATATGGAATTTCACAATTAATCGGCCCCCCTGAAGACAATGGAAACAACTGGAAAAATTACTCCTGTGTCTATCTCATAGAAAATCTTGTAGGCCTGGAAAAAGGAATTATCATCGATTGTGGTATTGATGATTTCCTCATTGATACGAATCGCGAAATGCATAGTCGTTTAATGGAGTTGTCAATTCCGCACGATTATTACGAACGCCCCGGTAGTCACAGCTGGGACTATTGGAGCAATGCGTTGGAATATCATCTGCTGTATTTTAAAAACTTTCGGCAATCTGAATAAAAGTAACTATGATGCCCTTTTAGTTTGCATATAAGCTTAATGCTTTGTATTATTTAAACGAGAAAGACCCCTGGAGATTAAATGTGGCGATCATCATTAAATGGAAGGATTTAAGACATGTCAGATGAAGCAGTGGGTTGTGCCCGTCCAACCGGTGCCACCGTTGGCGAACCGCCCCCGGAGACCAAATTTGAAAATATTTCACAAAAGGAGACCATAATGTCCACGGCAAAAGTCGGTACCAAGGCTCCCGATTTCCAGGCTCCGGCCTATTATCGGGGCAAATTTACCAGCGTAAAATTATCCGATTTTCTGGGTCAATGGGTAATGTTGTGTTTTTATCCCGGCGATTTTACCTTTGTCTGAGCGACCGAAGTGTCAGCGGTCGCTGCCAATTATGAAAAACTACAAGAATTAAGTGTCGAGGTTATTTCCGTCAGTGTTGACAGTTACTTTGTGCACAAAGTCTGGAATGACCAGGAATTATCAAAAATGGCCGAAAAAGATGTTCCTTTTCACATGGTCTCAGACGGATCCGGAAATGTGGGCAAGATCTATGGTGTTTACGATGAGAACGCCGGCGTTGAATTACGCGGACGTTTTATTATTGATCCGGATGGGGTTATTCAGGCCATGGAAGTAATGACACCACCGGTCGGTCGCCAACTCGCAGAAACCATTCGGCAGATCCAAGCATTCCAACATGTTCGAGCAACCAAAGGAGCGGAAGTTTGTCCCGCCGGCTGGACGCCCGGTAAGAAGGTTCTAAAACCGGGCCCCGATCTGGTTGGTAATGTTTGGAAAGTTTGGAGCCCTTTAAAAGATCATTAATACAATATCCCGCATCCAATCTTTCGGGGATATATTTATCTTATCAAAATATTCGCTGTCATCTCCTGGGGAATTTCCAGCCCCAGGAGTTGCAGTAGGGTCGGCGCAATATCGGATAGTTTTCCTTCCCTGACTAATTTTTTTTCCGGCGAGTCATTGGCAACATAAATCAGCTCTACCGGATTCAGTGTGTGGCTCGTTTTCACCATCCCGGTTTCATAATCGATCATCTGTTCGGAATTGCCGTGGTCAGCAGTAATGAGTATCTGCGCATCGAGTTCAAGTAGACGATCAACTACTTTGCCGACATTTTCATCCACAATTTCGATTGCCTGGCGGGCCGCATTAAAGTCACCGGTATGTCCAACCATATCACCATTTGCATAATTGATCACAATAAATTGATAAGGATTATCTTCCAGGCGTTTCAGTACCTCGGCGGTAACATTGTAGGCATCCATTTCCGGATGACTGGCAAAGGATGCCGGGTCAAAACGGCCGGGAACTTCCACCTGATCTTCATTGGAAAAGGGAGTGGTGGATTTACCATTAAAAAAACTGGTGACGTGTCTGAATTTCTGGGTTTCGGCAATCCGCAGTTGTTTCAGTCCGGCCTCTGAAATCACTTCTCCTAGGAGTCTATTCATGCTCCCGCCGGCACTCATTGATCCCAGCATAAAATCCTGAAATTCATCATAATATTGAGTGAAACCGACATAAACAACATCGGGTCTGCGCCGTAATTTTCCGGGATAATTTGGGGCGGCAAACGCCATGGTCAACTGGATCGCCCGATCCTGGCGATAATTTGTGTGCAATATTGAATCGCCGTCTTTTACCCCATCATAAGATCCAATGGAATAAGGTAAAATATACTCATCAAACATCTCCACACCATCCGGTGTTTTATCATTTGCATACGACTCTTTGACAGCATCTTCGGCTGTTTTTGCCTTGCGTCCTTCGGCATTGACAATGCAATGATACGCAGTGTCCGTCAGTGTCCAGTTGCGTGACCGATCCATTCCATAATAGCGCCCCATGACCGTGCCAATCCTACAGTTTCCGACTTTGTCTATAATAGTGTCTAATTTGGCAATATATTCGAGAGTGCTTCGGGGAGGCGTATCCCGACCATCCAGAAACGGATGAATAATAATCTCTCCGTCGGCGTATTCACTGCGGGCCCGATTCATAATCTTAAACATATGTTCCTGGTGCGCATGAACACCTTCATCCTGCAACAGTCCAAGCAGGTGCAGACGAGATTGATTGGTCTTCCAGTTGTCCATTAATTTTTTCCACTTTGGCGACTCAAACAGGGTTCCGGTGGACAGTCCGTCATCAATCCGTTTAAGTTCCTGAATCACAATCCGGCCGGCCCCCATATTCAGATGACCAACCTCGCTGGAACCCTGATAGCCCTCCGGCAAACCGACGGCTTCACCGGAACAATCCAGCAATGTCCAGGGGTATTTTTCTTTGTATAAATCAATATTAGGCGTCTTTGCCGCCATGACAGCATTACCTTTGGGATTTTCACTATATCCCCAGCCATCTCGAATAATTAGTGCTACCGGTCTCATTTTATGTTCCTTCCATCTATTTTAATTTCTAAAACTTAGATGCCTCATATTTGGTTTCAGACACATTTATAAAGTAAGTGATAATATAATCACAAGCATGTAAAAATGATACATATCAACCAGGAAAAACTCTTTAAGTTGTAGCAGGATGTGATTAACTTTGCAGATTGTCAAGGTGGAGATATGAGTAACAAATATTTAATCGTCAAAGGTGCCCGCGAGCACAATCTGAAAAACATCGATGTCAAAATTCCCCGGGATAAACTGGTGATCATTACCGGGCTGTCCGGTTCCGGAAAATCATCCCTGGCATTTGATACTATTTATGCCGAAGGACAACGCCGGTACGTAGAATCCCTTTCGGCCTACGCCCGGCAGTTTCTGGGCATAATGGAAAAACCGGATGTGGATTTCATCGAGGGATTGAGTCCCGCTATTTCCATCGAGCAGAAAGCCACGTCCCGAAATCCCAGGAGTACCGTTGGCACACTGACCGAAATTTACGATTATCTACGTTTGCTTTATGCCCGAATTGGTGTTCCATATTGTTACAATTGTGGAAAACGTATCCAAAAACAGACTCCCCAGCAAATCGTGGATGCCGTTCTGAACTTTCCTGAAGACACACGAATAATGGTCATGGCCCCACTGATCAGGGGGCGCAAAGGTGAGTACCGGGAAATTTTCAAGGAGGTTCGGCGTGAAGGATTCGTCCGGGTTCGGGTTGACGGTAAAATATTCGACATAGACCAAGCTATAAAGATTGATAAAAAAAAGACGCATAATATTGAAGTTGTAGTTGACCGGCTAATTGTTGAATCTTCGATAAAAGAACGACTGACAGAATCAATTGAATTGGCATTGAATATTGGATCCGGATTAATCATTGTTTGGATAAACAATAAAGAAGAACATATTTTCAGCGAGCACTTTGCATGCCCCGATTGCGGTATCAGTTACGAAGAACTATCCCCACGAATGTTTTCGTTTAACAGTCCTTACGGAGCATGTCCCGACTGTGACGGACTCGGCACACAGATGGAAATCGATCCCGACCTGCTGGTTCCCGACAAGCGTAAAAGTCTATCCGAAGGTGCCATCGTTCCATTGGGCGAACAGCCTCGTGGAAACTGGTATTCTGCCATATTAAAAGGGCTAGCCAAACGCTATAATTTTGACTTTATTACTCCTTTTTACCGATTGTCCGAAGAAGCACAGAACGTATTGTTGTTCGGAACTTCCGGCTCTTCAGTTTCGGTCAATTATAATTCCGAGCGGATGCAGGGCCAGTACAACGCTCCCTATGAAGGTGTCGTCAATAATTTAAAACGGCGTTATACACAGACAAATTCCGCCGGAATCCGCACCTGGATAAATCAATTCATGGGTATCAAACACTGCAATACCTGTAATGGTGCCCGATTAAAAAAAGAAAGTCTTGCCGTAAAAATCGGTGATTTGTCAATTAGCGAACTAACATCCAGATCGGTAATGCAATTAAAAATCTTTTTCGACAATCTTACATTAAATCCAAATGAAGAAATAATCGCCCACCAGATTTTTAAGGAAATTCGTGAGCGAATCGATTTTCTGATCAATGTGGGTGTTGAATATCTGACTCTTGATCGCTCAGCCCAAACTCTTTCCGGTGGTGAAGCCCAGCGCATCCGGCTGGCAACCCAGATCGGCTCCCAGCTGGTTGGTGTACTCTATATCCTTGATGAACCCAGCATCGGTTTACATCAACGCGACAATACTCGTCTTCTGAAAACGCTTACCCATCTCAGGGACATCGGAAATACAGTATTGGT
>JAFGXZ010000069.1 GCA_016936335.1 Fidelibacterota bacterium | reverse complement strand
TTGAAAATATTCATAAATATTTGAAAAGAATAATTCGGCAGGCAAATGCTGAAATTCATGGAATTTATTATTGTCCGCACTTACCGGAGGATAATTGTAATTGCCGGAAACCGAAAACCGGGAATTTGGAAAAAGCCATTCAAGATTTCCGCATTGATATCGGGAAGTCGTTTTTTATTGGAGATTCATTTAAAGATATTCAAACTGGAGCAGCGGTTGGTTGCCGGACGATATTTGTTCGCACCGGAGTTGATTCACCGGCAATAAAATCCATTGAATCCTGGAATCCGCGACCTGATTTTATCACTGAAAATATACTCGAAGCAGCGCAACTCATTGAATGTATAGAAAGAAGCCGGAACCTATGAAAATTGTTGTTTTAATGGGCGGAACATCGTCCGAACGGGAAGTCTCACTATCCAGTGGAAAGAATATTGCAGAGGCGTTGAAGCGAAACGGACATGACATTCTTCTGCTTGATACGGTTTTGCCGATTAATCAGATACAGGAACCATTACCCGCTTTGGCACAGAATATTCAGCACGGCGATGAAAATCTTGTGCATTTGCTGATTGACCCTGAAATTCGATCGGCAGATTTTATTTTCAGTGCACTCCATGGTGGTTCTGGTGAAAATGGCGTTGTCCAGGGCATTCTGCAAACCCTTGGCTGCCAGTTCAATGGATCAAGTGCCGAAGGTTGTGCGATTGCAATGGATAAAGTTATCTCAAAGATGATTTTTG
Source organism: Fidelibacterota bacterium (assembly GCA_016936335.1). Lineage (GTDB taxonomy): Bacteria > Fidelibacterota > UBA2242 > UBA2242 > UBA2242 > B118-G9. Next base: position 5,415 of record JAFGXZ010000069.1, on the reverse strand, counting down.
AAAAAAATGGGATTCCAACGCCGAAATGGTTGTATTTTGAACGCCATGGCGGATTGGATTATGCTAAGATCATTGATACAATTACGAAGAAATTCCAGTTCCCCCTGGTGATAAAACCTGGACATGAAGGATCAACCGTCGGTTTGACAATTGTAAAAAAGCAGGAACAGATAAGACCGGCAATTAATGAAGCATTAAAGTATAATTCGGTATTTCTGGTTGAGGAATATATTGCCGGGCGTGAACTGACCGTGGCGGTGCTGGGGAACAGAGCGCTGCCGGTGGTGGAAATTCGTCCCCATCATGGCATCTATGATTATGAATGTAAATATACCAGCGGGATGAGTGAATACATCGTTCCGGCTGATATTGACGACGATCTGACAAAACAGATTCAGGACTTTACGGTTAATGCTTTCAATCTGTTGCGGTGTTCCGGTTACGGGCGTATGGATCTGCGTCTGGGGGACGATAACAAACCCTATTTCCTGGAAATGAATACGCTTCCGGGAATGACCTCCACCAGCCTGGTGCCGAAAGCAGCTAAGGCGATTGGATTAAGTTTTGAACAGTTACTGGAAGAAATAATTCGAATTGGATTGGGTGATAATGAATAATTCAGGTAGACAGGGTCCAGAAACAAATCTTGATTACAATGCTCTGCACTGGTTTGCATTATATACAAAATCGCGACATGAGAAAAAGGTCAAGGAATTACTTGACGAGAAGGGCATTGAATCCTATCTCCCGTTAAAAAAAGAATATCATCAATGGATTGATCGAAAAAAATTGGTTGAAGTACCCCTGATCCGTGGATATGTGTTTGTGCGGATATCAGCGAAAAATTCGGTTTTCGTGCTGGAATTATATGGCGCAATACGGTTTATCAAGTTTAAAGATGAAATGGCACCCATTCCGGATTTTCAGATCCAGGCCTTGATGCAGGCAATGAATGAGGGTATAGAACTGAAAAAGAGAAATTATCCTGTAACAGGACAGGATGTGGAAGTCAGTGATGGCCCCATGAAAGGTGCTATTGGAAAACTTGTTCGTATAGAAAACGAGAACCGGTTTTTCATTACCCTAAAAATTCCACCATGCGCTTTTGAGGTGATGATTAATCCTGAACTTCTGAAACCCTACATCAAAGAATATGAAAAGAAAACCCACGTATCAATACCTTTAGGAATCTAAATATGGCGCTCCGTCTTTATAATACCATGACCCGTAAGAAGGAAATATTTCAGCCATTGCAAGCCGGTAAAGTCAGAATGTATACCTGTGGCCCAACGGTCTATAATTTTGCTCATATTGGAAATTTCCGAGCTTATTTATTCGAAGATATACTCCGACGCTACCTGAAATTCAAAGGGTATCAGGTTACACAGGTAATGAATATTACTGATGTTGATGATAAAATTATTCGTGACGCCAATAAGACCGGCAAGTCGATCCGTGAATTTACCAAACCCTACCAGAATGCTTTTTTTGAGGATTTGGATACACTCGGGATTGAACGGGCCGAAGTCTATCCGGCTGCGACGGATCACGTACCGGAGATGGTGAGATTAATTAAATCAATCATGGATAAAGGCATCGCCTATCGGACTGATGACGGATCCATCTACTTCAGGGTGTCCGATTATCCTGCTTATGGTAAACTGGCGCATCTGAATATTGCAGAAATGCAACAGGGCACGCGGGTCCAGAACGATGAATATGAAAAAGAGGAAATTCGGGATTTTGCACTTTGGAAAGCTTGGAAAGAGGAAGATGGTCCGGTTTTCTGGGAAACGGAAATTGGCAAGGGTCGACCGGGCTGGCATATTGAATGTTCCGCGATGAGTTCAAAATATCTTGGAAATCACTTTGATATTCATACAGGTGGTGTGGATAATATTTTTCCCCACCATGAGAATGAAATTGCCCAAAGCGAAGCGGCCAGCGGTAAAAAATTTGTGAATTACTGGATTCATTGTGAACATTTAATGGTTGAAGGCGATAAAATGAGTAAGTCTGCCGGCAATTTTTATCGTTTACGGGAACTTCTTGAGAAAGGGATTGACGCCACTGCTATCCGATATGTACTCTTGAGTACGCACTACCGCCAAAAATTGAATTTCACTTTTGATAAAGTCGAAGCTGCTGCAAAGAGCATTACACGATTAAGGGATTTTAAAAAATCTCTGGCCGTAAGATCTGATCAGGAATCGCAAGATATCGGTAAAATAATCGATAAATATTTGAATGACTTTGAAGCAACTCTGGATGATGATCTGAATATTTCAGGTGCACTGGGATCGGTTTTTTCATGTATTCATGAGATTAATACTTATCGCGAGACCCATTCATTGACCAAGGAAGATGTTCGGCGGATTTTAGTATATTTGAATAGAATTGATTCTGTCCTGAATGTGCTGGAAGAACCGGAAAATCAATTAACAAATAAGGAACAGACCCTAATCGATGCCCGGCAACAAGCCAGGGCGGATCGAAATTGGGCGGAAGCCGACCGGATACGGGATGAGTTGTTACATCGGGGTATTATACTCGAAGACACGCCCCAGGGAACAACCTGGAAGCGGAAAATTCAAACAAAATAAATTATAATTCGTAATTTGTAAATATTTCGTCAATCGTGACCGTTGCGGTACCGATTTTGGCAACCACAACACCGGATGCGAGGTTGGCGGCTTTTGCAGCAGTGAACCAGTTATCTGTGAGAATTAATCCGGCTAAAAATGTCGCAATAAACGTGTCTCCTGCACCACTGACATCAAACACTTCACGGGCCTTGGTTGGTACGGTTAGACTCTTATGGTTGTTATCGAGGACAAAAACACCCTGGTCGCCAAGCGTGATAACGAGTCCTTCCAGTTCCAGATCAGACACCAGTTTTTTGGCATATTCGCCAACTTCATCATCTTTCAAATCGGGGTGTCGAATTGCGCTCGCAAATTCTTTGCGATTAGGCTTAAGAGTGGTAGCACCATGATATTTTGAAAAATCGTTGCTCTTTGGATCAACTATTACGGGTCTCCCAGAAAAGTGTTTCAGGATATCCGATGTCAGATTTACCGTCAGTAATCCCTTATTATAATCGGATATAATTACGCCGTCATACTGTTCTGAATCTCCTACAATCTTTTTATAAAAAACCGTTGCCGTAGTATCCTGAATAGGTTCACAGGATTCATTATCGATGCGGATGAGCTGTTGGTGCTGCGCGATGACCCGTGATTTTAATGTCGTCTGCCGGTTGGGAATCTCCTGGATTAGCGGCTTGATATTACAGTGATTGCACAATTCGGACAAAACATTTTTGTAATTATCATCACCACATATTCCGGCGAGTGTTACCTTACTACCCAGGCTGGCCAGATTTGCGGCGACATTTCCAGCACCTCCAAGGCGGTTTTCCTTGGTTTTTACCTGAATTACCGGAACGGGGGCTTCCGGTGAAATTCGATTTACCGATCCCCAAATATAATTGTCAAGAATCAAATCTCCGATCACCAGAATATTTAATGATGAAATGTCTTTGAATAGTGACCGCAGGGTATTTTTCGATAGATCATTATAAGGTGACATAGTGTACTCAATTTATGTGATAATAATCTTTGTACCAGTCGATAAACCGCTCGATTCCCAATTCAATTCCCGTGGTCGGATTAAATCCGAGAATTTTCCGGGAGTGGTCTATATCGGCAAAGGTTTCCGGAACATCGCCTGGCTGAATCGGCATCAAATTGATTTTCGCCTGTCTGCCAAGTCGTTTTTCAATCAATCGGATAAAATCCATTAAATCTTCACTGCGGTGATTTCCGAGATTGAATACCTCATAATCCGATGGTATATTTAGAGCGGCAATAATCCCGTCTACAATATCATCAACATAGGTAAAATCCCGGCGCATTTTTCCATTGTTATAGACATCAATAGCTTCACCGGCGAGAATTTTTTTGGTAAAAATATACAGAGCCATATCGGGTCTGCCATAGGGGCCATAAACCGTGAAAAACCGTAAACCCGTTGTGGGCATATTAAACAAATGCGAATAGGTATGAGCAATTAACTCGTTTGATTTTTTTGAAGCGGCATAGAGTGAAATTGGATGGTCGACATTATCATCAACTGAAAAGGGTAGTTTTTTATTGTTGCCATAAACGCTGGAGCTGGACGCGTAGACAAAATTACTGACTTGAGCACGTTTCGACAATTCGATAATATTCAAAAATCCCTCAAGATTTGATTTTTGATAGGCAAAGGGGTTGATTAATGAATACCGGACACCAGCCTGGGCTGCGAGATTACAGACTTTTTGAATATTGTGGGTTTCAAATACCGCTTCCAGTGCTTTGAAGTCGCAAAGATCGTTTCGGTAAAGCGTGAAACGCTCTGATTTTTCCAATATTTTCAACCGGGCTTCTTTCAATGAAGGGTCGTAATAATCATTTACACTATCGTATCCCACAACGGATTTTCCATTGTCGAGCAGTTTTTTGGACAGATGGAATCCAATAAATCCTGCTGCACCGGTGACTAATATTGACATAGATATCTCGCCTTAATTCTGTTTCAGGGTGAAACTTATGCAATTCGTATAAAAAATAAAAATTACTTTTACGTGAAAATTTTCTATTGAAATCTAAATAAATTGTGTTAACTTTCGAGGCTTTTTCAATTTCCGAGTTCACCGCTAATATTTGGATGGTTGTTGGAAAGAGTTTAGAAAGACTCTTTTTCACTGGAAATATACGCCACCATAGCTCAGCTGGTAGAGCGGCTGATTTGTAATCAGCGGGTCGCGGGTTCGATCCCTGCTGGTGGCTCAACGAATTGAGAGTGGTTTTTGAAATGGAGATTTGACGATTACCAATGCCCATGATAAGAGGTTTTTGGGAGAGAGTTATTACTTTCGCTAGGTCAAATAGTTTTAATTTTCAAAACGGTAGACAACTTCCATCACTTAAATCAGAATTAAAACGGGTCGGTGGCCGAGTGGTTAATGGCAGCAGACTGTAAATCTGCCGGCGAAATGCCTGCGGTGGTTCAAATCCATCCCGGCCCACATCTTCCTGCGGGTGTAGCTTAGTGGTAAAGCTCCGGCCTTCCAAGCCGGTGACGAGGGTTCAATTCCCTTCACCCGCTCACCTACAAATGTGGTTATTTTACCTGAAAGTACTATCTTTTCTGTTTGAATGAAATGCCCACGTAGCTCAGTCGGTAGAGCGCATCCTTGGTAAGGATGAGGTCACCAGTTCAACCCTGGTCGTGGGCTCAACATGGAAATCGTTAAATCACGATCATTTATAACTTGAATATAATTAAGAAGGAGAGCCCATGGCGAAGGAACAATTTAAGCGTACGAAGCCCCATGTGAATGTAGGTACGATCGGACACGTAGATCATGGG